>JAIOSY010000040.1 GCA_021107375.1 Sulfurimonas sp. | reverse complement strand
CATCTTTCATAGCTGATGTATCAAATGTGATTGAGTAATCACCTTTATCATCTGCTGTTACCTCTACTGTATCTTTTACACCATTTGCATCTTCTAATGTTAATTCAACTTTGGCATGTGGCTCTGTGTTTCCAGTTACTGTTGCTTCATCTCCAGCCTCGTTTGAAACTACATTATCTATACTTAATGAATCAACCACAGTATCTTTCTGAATTGTATCTATTGAACTAGTTTGATTTCCAGCTATATCTGTCGAAATAACTTCTACACTGAGTTCTCCATCGTTTAATGAACTCAAGTCTACATTGTCTATATTATAACTGCCATTTTCATTTAAAGTTATGTCATTTACATCTATTACTACACTATTTGTTCCATCTGTTATAGTTAAAGAATTAATACTTGAACCAATCTCTATATTTCCTGAAATATCAGTTATTAAAACTTCGCTAGCACTCACTACATCATCTCCACTCTCATCAGTAAATTCTACTGAGTTAGTTGTAGTTGTATCTACTGTAATTTCTTGAATAATTGATTTTGTATTTCCAGCTGTATCTGTTGCAGTGATATTTAAATTTTGAGTTCCATCATCCAATTCAGTAGTTGTTATTGTAAAATTACCACTGCCATCTGCTATCGTTCTTCCAATTTCATTTCCTGAAGCATCTGTAATTATTACTGTTGAACCTGATTCAGTTAAACCTGTTATTGTTGGAGTTGTATCATTTGTAATATTATCACTATCTGAACTTCCACTATCTGAAAGGTTTACAATATCTGCACTTAGAGAGTCCAAAACTGAATCAACATAAACATTTTCTATTTCAATATTTTTACTATCAATATTGTTATCAAATTCTCTCTCTCGAAGATCAGCATTTATATCAACAATTCCACCACTCATGGTTGCAAATTGAGCTTCACCACCCTCTGTTGATTCCGAACCAGATTCTTCTCCTGCTTCTGTTTCTACTTCATCTATATCTTCAACATCTTCATCAACTATAGCTTCAGTATTTTCAGAATTAAACATCGCTTCAATAGATTCAGAATCAGAAACTGTTTCATTTTCAGCAAACTCCTCAGAATATAAAGAAGAGTCAAACAACTGTGTTTCACTTCCATACACAATAACATTACTACCATTATCTAAATCAATTCTAATACTATCAATAGAAATATTATTTTTATCACCAACAACAATATCACCTTCATAAATTTCATCACCATGAGAAATCTCATTAAATGAACCGTCACTCAATTTTACATAAAACTTACCATCTAAACTTGATATTTTTCCTATTACTTCTGACATAATACACCCCTAAATAAATTATTAATTAGAAGATATTACAATAGTTTTTAAAAAGAGTATATTGTACTTGAGTACAATTAGGTTAATATTATTTGCATTAATAAAAATTTGTGGGAAAATAGAATCTTCAAGTGGTGGAGAATGAGAGATTCGAACTCTCGGTACAGTTACCCATACGCATCCTTAGCAGGGATGTGGTTTCAGCCACTCACCCAATTCTCCATTTGAAGATTGAAATTATAATCATTAATTCATAATATATAGCTTAAAATAAATTCTTTATATAAAAGTTTTTTAAATAGCAATTATTTCACTATAATTTTATATGAAAAAAATATTTTATTTAACTTTTATACCACTTTTTTTATATGCTTCAGAATACCCATATTTTACACAAAATGAATTTATAAAAATAGAAAAAAGATCAGGTAAAATTCCTAAAAATAGAGCTATGGATTATCAAAAAAATATAACTATTTTTGAAACATATAATGAAACAAAACAGCTAAATGCAGTTAATCACTACCTAAATCAACTACTACCTCAATACGATGATATTATACAAAAACAAGAAGATTACTGGGCAACACCAAAAGAGTTTTTGATAGCTGGCTATGGAGATTGTGAAGATTATGTAATTATAAAATATTTTACACTTTTAAAACTTGGTTTTGATAAAAAAAAACTGTTTCTTACAACTGTTTTTGAACAATATCAAGGTGGATACCATATGGTTCTTAGTTATTTTAAAGATAAAAACAAACCACCACTTATTTTAGACAATCTAAGTTTTAGAGTTTTAGACCTCAAAACAAGAGAAGATATTAAGGCAGATATTTTTATAAACTCAACTGGTGTTTTTAAAATAGATAAAAATTATAATCTAAAAAAAATAGCTCATCAATCAAAACAATATAACGAACTTATGAAAAAAATTAGAAAAAATCATTAAATCTTTTCTAAAATCTTTTTAACTACTTCTGCTGAATTCTCTGATTGATAAATAGGACGACCTACAACTATAAAATCTACAAGCGCTTTTTTTGCGAAACTAATATCTGCTACTCTTTTTTGATCACCTGCATCTTCACCAAAGGGACGGATTCCAGGAGTTAAAGTCATAAACTCTTTTGAAGTGATACCTTTGATAGATTTACTCTCAAATGCAGAACACACTACACCATCAAGTCCACTATCCATTGCATCTTTTGCGAATTGGTTAGCTTTATCATCTATCCCTTTTTCATATACTTCTGTAAACTCTTCTTCTGTAAATGATGTAAGAGCAGTTACAGCTAAAACTATAGGACGAGTCTCATACTTCTCTAAACGGCTCATAACTTCACTCATAGCTCTTTTTCCAGCTGAAGCATGAACATTAAACATATCAACACCAAGGCCCATAATAGACTCAGCAGAATCAGCCATAGTATTTGGAATATCATAAAGTTTTAAATCTAAAAATATTTTAAAATCAAGGTTTATTTTTTTAATATCTTTTAGAAATTCTTCACCATCACGAATATAAGTACGAAGTCCAACTTTTAGCCAAACATCATAGTTTTGTATTTTTTTAATTAAGTCTAAATTTTCTTGTTTTGTGGGTAAATCAAGGGCAACACATAATTCCATAGTTTCTCTTTATATTTTAGTTATGAAATTATAGCATTTTAAAAAGTGTTGGCATGTGGGAATCTCCACATGCCAAGAATAAAAATATTATTTATTTACCATAGAGTTTATTTTCTCAACCACAGAAGGATCTTCAAGAGTTGATATATCTTGAGTAATTTTTTCACCTTTAGCTATTGAGCGAAGGATTCTTCTCATGATTTTCCCTGAACGAGTTTTTGGAAGTCCAGGAGCGAAAACCATATCATCACAAAGAGCAATATTTCCTATCTCTTTTTTGATAATATTGTTAATAATTTTAACCTCTTCAACCTCATCAGCTACACCATCATCAGATTTTAGTACAACATAAGCAAAAATACCCTCACCTTTAAGTTCATGTGGTTTACCAACAACGGCAACCTCAGCTACATTTGAGTGTTTTTTGATAGCTGCTTCAACCTCAGCAGTTCCCATTCTATGTCCAGATACATTGATAACATCATCAGTACGACCAGTGATAGTTATATAACCATCATTATCATAGTTTGCACCATCACCCGTAAAATAAACTGGCTTACCATCTTTTTTAACATCACCAAAGTATGATTTTACAAATCTTTCCTCATCACCCCATACACCACGAATCATTGAAGGCCAAGGTCTCGTGATACACATATAACCACTCTCACCTACTCCAACTTTCACACCAGTCTCAGGATCTAAAATTTCACCCATTATTCCTGGAAGAGATAAAGTTGCACATGCCGGTTTGATTGGTGTAGCCCCTGGAAGTGGAGAAACTACATGTCCACCAGTTTCAGTTTGCCAGTAAGTATCAACGATTGCACATTTAGAACTACCAACCTCTTCATAGTACCATTTCCAAGCAGGTGGATCAATCGGCTCACCAACTGTTCCAAGAACTTTAAGGCTTGAAAGGTCATATTTTGCAGGTGCATCTTCACCCATTTTATGTAAAACACGAATAGCAGTAGGTGCTGTATAAAATTGGTTAATTCTATGGTTTTCAACCATTGCCCAAGGACGACCAGCATCAGGGTAAGTGATAACACCCTCAAACATTACAGTAGTTGCACCCATAGCTAAAGGTCCATAAACTATATAAGTATGCCCCGTAATCCAACCAACATCAGCCGTACACCAGTAAGTATCATTCTCTTTTACATCAAAAACCCACTCCATAGTCATTTGAGCCCATAAAATATACCCAGCAGAGTTATGTTGAACCCCTTTTGGTTTACCCGTTGAACCTGAAGTATAAAGTAAGAAAAGTGGATCTTCCGCATCCATCACTTGGGCTTCACATACTGCTGATTTATCTTTAATTAGTTCATTATAAGAGTAATCTCTTCCTGCTACCCAAGTAACATCTTCATTATTTCTCTCAACAACAAGAACTTTCTCAACTGGAGTTTCACCCTCAAGTGCAGCATCAACAACTGGTTTTAACATATATGGCTTAGTTTTTCTAAATGCCCCATCAGCAGTAATAACTACTTTTGCCTCAGCATCAATGATTCTATCTTTAAGAGCCTCACTTGAGAATCCACCAAACACGATAGAGTGAATAGCACCTATTCTCGCACATGCCAACATCGCATAAGCAGCTTCAGGAATCATTGGCATATAGATAACAACTCTATTACCTTTTTTAACTCCAAAATCCTCTTTTAAAAGGTTCGCAAATCTGTTTACATTTTTATAAAGGTCAAGATATGTAATTGTTTGAACATCACCTCTATCACCCTCAAAAATTATTGCAGCTTTATTTTTACGAGTATCTAAATGACGGTCAATACACTGAGTAGAAACATTTAACTTTCCACCTTCAAACCATTTTACAAATGGAAAATTAGACTCATCTAAAGTATTTGTAAACGGTTCTATCCAATCTATCTTCTCTTTAGCAAAATCTCCCCAAAAACCTTCATAATCATTCATAGCTTTATTTTGAAGAGCATTATACTCATCCATATTTTTTATACGAGCATTTTTTGAAAACTCTGGATTTGGATTAAAAACTTGTTTTTCTGACATTATTCTTCCTTAATTTTATTTTGTTGTTAATTTTAAATATATCATCGCTGTCATAATGGCATCATTTACAGCATTGTGTACTCCCATATTGGGAATATCATAATTTTTTAAGATTGTATCGAAGCGTAAATCAATATTTCCTTGTGGTATCAAAGTAATCTCTTTTTCAAAATAAATCTCAGAAACCTCTATCATCTTATTTGGCAATGTAATTCCAAACATTGGTTTAATATACTTGTTAATCATTGCAACATCAAACTCTAAATAGTAACCTATTAATGGTCTTGAACCAATAAAATGTAAAAAATCTTCAATCGCTTCTTCTACATCTGTAGCATTTTTTAAATCACACTCTCTAATTCCGTGTATCTCAATACTCTTCGCATTTATCTCCTTAGAATTTTTAACATAAACTTCAAAAGTCTCAGAGGTAATAATTTTATTGCCTTTAATCTTAACAGCACCGATAGATAAAATCTCATCATCTTTTGGATTTAAGCCTGTAGTTTCAGTATCAAATACAATATATTCATCATTTTGATTTTCTTCAAATAAAAATTCAAATTCTAGATTATTCAAGTTTAACAGATTTCTCTTTTTCTTGAAATTACTCCACATGCCAAACATTGCTAACTTACCATCTCTAAATGAAAATGAAAACTCATAAACTTTTTAAATTTATTTATGATTTTAAAACTATCTTTTAATAAATCTCTTTGAATTTTTTCTAAACTCTTTGGATTTATATAATTACTTTGATTTATATCACAAGATTCAAGCATAGCCCCAAGACGAATAGCCGATAAAGAATCAAAACTTTCTATCAATTCAGTTGCAAAATTCTTATCTATAATTCCTAAATTATTTAACTCTTTAATTCTCTCAATGGTATTTGTAGCTTCAACTCCGTACTGCAGAGACAAGGTTCTGACACCATGAACTAAAGCAAAAATTCCACCTTTTTTCAAGTCAAGCTTATTGTTATACTCTTTTTCAAGAACAAAACCTGAAAAAAGTGATAAAGGTGTTTCAAAATTCAAAACAGCTTTTGCAATATGAGCTAAAATATCATCTCTATTGTGAAAAGTTCTATGTAAGTATATAAGTAATTCTTTTAATAATAACTCATCTCCAGCGACATATTTAGAATCCAAAAATATACTTAACTCTTGTACACTTTTTTCACTCATACTCGTTGACCATGAGTTTATTAACTTTTTAAAAGATGAGACATCTCTTCGCCAAAACTCATTGCTAACCATCACATCACCATCACACTTTGGAAAGCCAATCTCTAGTAAAGCTTTATTTAATTTTATCATTGGTTCTACAAAAAGATTTGTATCAACACCATCTTTAATTATTAAAGCATTATCTTGGTCGGTTTTTGTAGTTTGTTCTTCTCTACCTTCACTTCCCATCACAATTAAAGCACATTTATCTCTTAAACTTTCATCAATACACATCTCAAAAACTTTTTTATAAATTTTTAAATTTAAAGCTGAAACAAGTTTTGTGATATATCTTACTTTTACACCTTTTGATTTTAAAGTTACAATTAGATTTCGTAAATCATTTTGAAGATTTTTTAAATCTTCTAAACTATTTGCCTTATCTATTTGAACTGCAACAAGATGTGAATGATTTGCAAAATAACTAAGTAAATCTAGCTGTTCTAAAACACCAACTATTTTTTTATCTTCTGTTACAACTAACCTTTTTATCTCACTATGTGTCATAATTAAAAGAGCATTAAATAAAAAATCATTTATATCTATGCTAATAACTCCAGAACTTGCAACCCTCTTAATATTGTCATTAATACTAATATCACCTAAAAGAACTTTATCTCTTAAATCAGTATCTGTTACAACAGAATAATTATCATCATCTTTTACAATAATAATTTTTGATTTTAAATCTTTTTGCTTTATCAAAGAATCATATATAGTTTCATCCCCATCCACTACACATGCCGAATGTAAAAATATATCTGAAACTTTTGAAATTAAAAATGGTGTTAAATCACCACCTGCATCATATTCTTTTAAATGTTTATGCCTAGATATAAAGTCTGATAAAAAGTACCCTTGTACTTTTTTGTTTTGCATTAGTTCAAGAAAGTCATCTTTTTTTATCTCATAACAAATCAAATCTTCATCAACTACAAACTTACTATCACATTTGGAGTAAATTAAACTATCTGCATCAAAACTATCTCCAGAAATATAAACATTATGAATTTCATCATCAATAATCTCATTTACAGAACCTTTAATAATTATATAAAAAGCAATTGAAGGAAGATTTTTAGAGATTAAAAGTGTATCTTTAGGATAATAAGCAATATCTATTTTATTCATTAAACCATCAAGAGTAGAACTACTTAATAACTCAAAAGGATGTATAGACTCGATAAGTTTTCTTTGGTCTAAAATACTCAAAATAATTACTCCGTATTTGTTGGCATGTGGATTTATTCCCACCCTCAACCAAGGAGGACTTCCGCATGCCAAGATTAATAGATATTAGTGTTCTGACGCACCCTCAGCACCGATACCAGTTTGACTTCTAATATATTGAGCCTCAAAAGCTTCAATCTCTTTTTGTGCATCATGAGATTTATCAGTAATTGAGAAGAACCAGATAGATGCAAATGAAACTGTCACAGAGAATAATGCCGGATATTTATAAGGAAAAATTGCTTCTGCATTTCCTAAAATATCTACCCATACAATTGGACCAAGTATTACAAGTAAAACAGCAGTTGCCAGTCCTAATGAACCACCAATAACTGCTCCACGAGTTGTAAGTTTTTTCCAGTACATTGAAAGAAAAAGAACTGGGAAGTTAGCTGAAGCTGCAATAGCAAAAGCAAGACCAACAACAAATGCGATATTTTGTTTCTCAAACATAATACCTAAAATAATTGCAGTAAGACCTAAACATATAGTTGCAATTTTAGATACTCTCATCTCTGCCATAGAATCAGCATTCCCTTTTTTAAATACCGAAGCATAAAGGTCATGAGAGATTGCAGATGCACCAGCTAGTGTTAAACCAGATACAACAGCTAAAATCGTAGCAAAAGCAACAGCTGAAATAAAGCCTAAGAAGAAATCACCACCAACGGCATGTGACAAGTGAATTGCAGCCATATTATTTCCACCAAGAATTGGAGAACCACCATTAATAGCTTGTTTAGCTAAATCTAAATACTCTGGATTTTGAAAAACAAGTACGATAGCACCAAAGCCCATAATAAAAGTTAAAATATAAAAATAACCGATAAAACCAGTTGCATAAAAAACTGATTTACGAGCTTCTTTAGCATCACTTACTGTAAAAAACCTCATTAAAATATGTGGTAAACCCGCTGTACCAAACATCAGAGCGACGGCAAGTGAAATGGCAGAAACAGGGTCAGAAACCAATCCACCTGGACTCATAATCTCGATACCTTTAAGTTCAGTCGCATGTGAAAACAGTGACGCAAAACTAAAGTCATAATGTGTCATAACAGCAATAGTCATAAATGTTGTACCTGAAAGCAGAAGAAATGCTTTAATAATCTGTACCCAAGTAGTAGCAAGCATACCACCAAATGTTACATAAAGCATCATCAACACACCAACTAAAATAACTGCCACCTCATACTCAAGACCAAATAGAAGCTGGATAAGTTTACCCGAACCAACCATCTGTGCAATAAGGTATAAAATTACAGTTGCAATAGAGCCAGATGCAGCAAGTGTACGGATAGGAGTTTGACGAAGTCTATAAGCAGCAACATCAGCAAAAGTATATTTACCTAAGTTTCTTAAAGGCTCAGCAATCAAGAAAAGGATAATTGGCCATCCAACTAAAAAACCGATAGAGTAGATAAGACCATCATAACCTTTAAGATATACAAGTCCTGTAATACCTAGAAATGAAGCAGCTGACATATAATCACCAGCTATCGCCATACCATTTTGAAAACCAGTAATTCCACCACCAGCAGTATAAAAATCTTTTGCAGATTTTGTTCTTTTAGCTGCCCAATAAGTGATACCTAAAGTAGCCCCAACAAAAATCACAAACATAACAATTGCAGACATATTTAGAGATTGTTTTTCAACTACACCCTCAATAGCACCACCTGCGAATGCAGCGATTGATCCCAATATTAAAAATAAAAATATTCTATTCATTTGCATCTAATCTTCCTTTATCGCTTGTTTAATTTTATTGTTTAAAGCATCAAATTCACCATTTGCTCTTTTTGTATAAATACCAGTTAAAATAAAAGCAAATACAATAATTGCTATACCGATAGGAATACCTATAGTTGTTACAGAATCCCCAGAGATTGGAGTCCCTAAGGTAGCAGGACTAAACGCAATCGTTAAAATAAATGTAAAATACACAACTAACATAGCAATAGACATTTTTATCGCAAAACTAGTTCTTTTTGAAACCAGTTCTTGATAATCTGAATTTGCCTTAATCTTTTCTACGAGTTCATTATTCATAATTTTTCCTTTAATTTATTTCATAAATTTAAGGGAACCTTTTCCCATTATTTATGACGGTATCAGAAGTAATTCTGCTACCTACGCTAACGCTATGTTTCCTTCGGCAGGAAGCCCATAACACTAGTGTTATTTTTAAAAGCTATAGTTAGCGATGAATCTATACTCATCCCAACTTACAGAATCACCTGCAGCATCTTCATAAAAATCATTTGAGAAGTTTCCACGAAGACGAAGTTGTAAATTTTTCACAAAGCTAGTGTTGTAGATAATGTCAAAACCTGCTTCATCAGTATCACCATTTGTATAACCATTATTTTTATCCATATTATAATCTGCATAATATAAAACAGTTTTTAAATCTGGACCAAAATTTTTCCAGTTATATGAAGCTGCAATTTTTGTAGCTTTCGTTCCTGCTAAGAAAACATGACGAGTTACCATACCTTGAGTAAATGCTGGCATTCCACCCCATGGTGAAATTATTGCATTTTGATATGCACCATTTACTTTATCGGTTGCAGAGTTTTTACCAGTTTCAGAGTAAGCAACATAAGCTGTGAAATTTTCTACCTTAGCACCAAATTTTAAGCCATAGTAAAAACTATCTATCTCACCATCTCCACCAATAGCTTTTAGTTGTTTATCTCCAATATCATCCTCTTTAATAAACTGAGCAGATGCAAAAGGTTTTACACTATCCGTTAAAAGACAGTTCCAAGAATAATCAACCTGACCATAAATAATATTTACAATATCATGAGCATAATAATCCCAAAGTTGAACTTTAAGCCCTTTTACACCAGTATAAGTTGCAGATAAAATAGAAACACCAGAAGTTGATTCACCAAGAGCATATGTTCCCATATTTTCAAAATCACCAACTTGATTTGAAGCATCAACTGCAGAATAGCCAGAAGTAGCACCTAAAAGACTACCAACACCGTATGCACGACCAAAAGTACCCTGTGCAAATTTAGTTACATGAGCAGCTAAAAGAGTTGTATCTGCCAAGTCAGTATTAGTTAAAACATATGCTTCAAATAGATTTGGAATCATTCTAGCATCATCAGCACCAGCCATTGGTGTATTTAACTTTTGACGACCAGCTTTAAAAGTAGTGTTATCATATTTAAATTGTAAATATGCTTCACCAAGCATTGAAAAAGATTCATTGTCTTTACCTAAAAGAGTTGGATCAACCTCAGAGTAATCATCTCTAGGACTATCTAATCCAAAACCATTAGTTGTATAAAGAGCAGTACCAAGACTTAAGCCTTTATAATCTGCAGTTTCAAACTTTAAATAACCACCAATGGCATTAGCATTACGAGTATAATCATCTTTATCTACTCGTGTATCATCTACACTTCTAGAGATACTAAACTCTCTAATTTGACCACTAACTTTACCTTCACTAAACATTGAACTTAAGTCTTCTGCTGCGTAAACACCAGTAGAACTTAAAAGTCCCAATGTAATTGCACTTAATAGAATTTTGTTTTTCATCTATTTCCCTTTAAGTTTATTTAACACAATAATGTTAAAATAGAAAAATAGCATGAACATAGCAGAAGTGATATTTTATATATAAAAACAATTTAATTTTATAAATGTCCTAATAAGTAACAATTAATCTGTCATTTATGGTTTATCTATCATATAGCCCATACCACGAACATTTATAATCATATCCTCTTTTAAAAACTTTTTAAGTCTGTTTATTTCAGCTCTTATTGTTGCATTATCAATAATTTGTTCATCCCAAACATAAATTCTAAACTTTT
>JAIOSY010000019.1 GCA_021107375.1 Sulfurimonas sp. | reverse complement strand
TTCTAAACTTTTATCAGACAGATAAAGCATAAAAGAGGCTTTATTTGTCTCATAATCAAACTCTACAAACTTCATCAATATATAAGGTGCCATAGTAGAACTAGAACCTTTTGGTTTCAAGTTAAATCTAAAGCTTTGATTTCTATGTTTTAAGTTCAGTACATTCTGGGCAACTATCCTATCGTAAGAACGAAGAACAACTAAGCCACCATTTACAAATAATGTCCATCTAAACTTAAATAATTTTTCAATTTTTTCATATTTTACAAGAATTTTCTTAATTTCATCTTTTTCTAACTTTATTAATTTAGTGTATCTATACTCATTTGCACTAAGATTATTGAAAAATATAAAAAGTAAAAAAAACTGAAAAATATATCTCACATTTATTCCTAATATTATATCAAATTTTACTTAACTATCTGTGTACCAACACCCGCAGAGGTAAAAAGTTCCAGCAACATTGAGTGTTCTAATCTTCCATCAATGATATGTGCTTTATGCACTCCACCATCAATAGCTTCTAAACAAGCATCAACTTTTGGTACCATTCCACCATGAATAGTTCCATCAGCTTTAAGTGCCTCAACTTCATTTTTAGTTAATGTATCAAGTAACTCTTTATCATTGTTTAAAACACCTGCCGTATCAGTTAAAAACATAATCTTATTTGCACCAATCGCTTTTGCAACATATGATGCACATAAGTCTGCATTTATATTAAATCCAGGATGACCTAACTCTTCACCCGCTGCAATTGGAGCGATAACAGGAATAAACTTTTCATCCATCAATCTAGTAACAACATTAGCTTTTACATTTGTTATATTTCCAGTAAGTCCCCACTTAGCAAAATCTTTTGCCTTAGCAGTGATAAAATGAGCATCTTTTCCACTAATCCCGATAGCCTTTGCTCCATGAGAGTTTAGAAGTGAAACTAAATCTTTATTTATCTCACCACTTAAAATCATCTCTGCAATTCGCATAACCTCTTTGGTTGTAACTCTTTGCCCATCTATAAATTTTGTTTCAATACTGAGAGCACTAAGCATATCTGTAATCTTAGTTCCACCACCATGAACAATAACAGGACGAATACCTACAAGATACATAAGTAAGATATCTTCAGCAAATTTCTCTTTTAACTGTGGTGATGTTTGAGCTGAACCACCATACTTTATAACTACTATCTCTTTGTTAAATTCTTTGATAAATGGTAAGGCATCAAGGAGGGTTTTTACTGTTTCAATCTTTTTTTGCACTATTCTTTTCCTATGTAATTATCTATAATTTTAAATACTTTTTCATCAACTTCCACATGTAAATCTAAAAGAGACAGAGGAAGTCCAAAAGATTGCACTTTTACAAAATCTTTATAAGTTACTAAAAGTGAATCTGAGCCATCTTTGAGAAGTATTTTTTCTAACTCATCTTTTGTAAATAAGTGATGATCTTCAAAATAGTTCTTTGCAACAACACTAGGTAAAAACTCATCTAACCTTTGTGGTCTTGCTATGGCTGTAACGAGTGACATTTTCGCATATTTGTCTTTAAGCTCAACAACTCTTTTAAAATCTACTCCATCTTTTAGTATATAAGCCTCTTTATCAGCCCAAAGTCTCTCCCTAAAAGCTCCAGATGGTAAACAATTTTGATTTTTTATATCAACATCTATGAGAAAGTCAAGCTTCTTAATATTATGCTTAGAATATCCATCATCCAAAAAGATTATTTTACAAGCCATCTCTTTTGCTTTTAATATCCCTAGTTTTCTATCTTCACTGACTATAACTATGGCATGTGGGACTTTATGAGCATAAATCATAGCCTCATCGCCACTAACAGTCACATCGCATAAAATCTCTTTAGTATCTTTTACAACTATCAAGCCTTTACTTTGCCTACCATAACCACGAAGAACTATCGCAACATTTTCATAGTTTAAAGCTAAAGCACTCGTAAGTGGAGTTTTACCACTACCACCAACACTTAGGTTACCAATACTTATGATATTTACTCCAAAATCCTCTGGAGTTTGATTTTTAAAACGAAGCCACATGCCAAGACAGTAAATCCAAGAGATAGGCAAAAGTAAAATAGAGAGTAGTTTTTGAATAAAATTTGGATTGTAGAAATACTCTTCAACCCAAAATACTAAAAATTTTTTCAAACTTTTTTAAACCCTTGTAGAAGCTATTTTTTTGATTTTATCACAAACAAATTTAATATCTTTATCATCCATACTTGCATATATTGGAAGTGATAAAACCTGCTGATAAGAGCGAAGAGCCACTGGAAAATCATTAATACGAAGAGAATATTTTGATTTATAGTATGTTAAAAGATGAAGTGGTATATAATGAAGACCAGTTTCAACACCCTCATTTTTCAATTCTAATGCAAATGAATCACGATTTTTATCTATTTTAACAACATATAAAGAGAAAGGATGTTCCTCATTATCTATTTTAGGTATTGTTATATGTTCAACATTCACAAGAGTCTCATTGTAAATTTTTGCTATCTCTCTTTGTCTTTTTATACTTTCATCTTGATGAGATACCTGAGCTCTAATATAAGCTGCATTTAACTCACTCATAGAGTAATCATTACCAATATCTACAACTTCATAAATATACTCTAAAGAGTTTTCATCTCGTGTTATACCATGATTATGTAAAAGTCTCGCACGCTCCATAATCTCTTCATCATTTGTAACAAGCATTCCACCATTACATACATTTTTCTTTAGATGTGAAGAGAAATCAAAACATGTAATATCAGCACCAGTTGAACCTATTTTTTCGCCATTATAAGTTGCACCTAAGGCATCACAAGCATCTTCAATAATTTTAACATCATAAATTTTAGAGATAGAGTAAAGTCTTTGTAAATCAACTGTATTGCCACCTATATGAGTAACTATAACAGCTTTTAATTTTTTAGACTTGTTCTCTTGTAAATAATTTTCTAATAAATCTAAGTTTATATTATAAGAATCAGCGTCAATATCTATAAAAATAGGTTCAGCATCAAAATGACGAACAACCTCTGGAACATTTGGATGTGCATTTACCGAACAAACAACCTTATCCCCTCTTTTAAGTTCAAGTGCCAACATCGCTAAATGAAGAGCATCAGTACCATGAGAAGTAGCCAACGCATAATCAACTCCAATATAAGATGCAAATTCACTCTCAAGTTCTTCTACTTGATTGATATCCTCTCCATCTAAAACATCACTTACATTTGAATGTGTCTCTACTCCGTTTACAAACTTACTAAATGGTATTTTTATCTTCATCTCTTCTCCTAAAGTCTTATATCTCGTGGATAATTAAAATCATGATTTACAGTTCTTGATGTTAACTTTGCAATCACTGGCATTTTTCTTTTAAAATGGTTACGGAAAATTCTCTCCACAATCATATTTGTCATATCCCCGTCAAAACCTCGTTTGATAATATCTTCAACACTTACTCTATCTTCAACATAAAGTTTCATAACTTCATCTAACTGTGCATAAGTATAACCTAAATCAGCTTCATCACTCTGCCCATCCCACAAATCAGCAGATGGTGGCTTTTTAATGATGCTTTTTGAAACACCTAAATACTCTGCAAGTTCAAAGGCTTCACTCTTATATAAATCACCTATT
>JAIOSY010000006.1 GCA_021107375.1 Sulfurimonas sp. | reverse complement strand
TAGTTTTTGTTGGATAGTTCATTATCATAATAGACTCACCATCTTCTAGTGAAGTTCCAGATAATTCATGGTAAAGATACTCTGTAATAAATGGCATAAATGGGTGAAGAAGTTTCATCGCTTCTTTGAAAATTGCTCCAAGTTCAACTATTGAGCCTTTATCAGCCTTAGAAAGTTCGATTCCCCAATCACAAAACTCATTCCATAAAAATTTATACATAACTAAGGCAGCATCATTAAACTTGTACTCTTCTAAGTTTGCACGAACCTCTTTTGTAGCGAAGTTCAATCTTGAAGCCATATATTTTCCAAGATCAGTTTTAAGACAGAATTTTTTCATATCTGGAAAAGTTTCTACATTCATTTGAAGATATTTTGAAGCATTGTAAAGTTTGTTTGTAAAGTTACGGTTTTGCTCTAGTTTCTCTGTACTCATACGAATATCACGACCTTGAGCAGCAGAGATAGCAAGAGTAAATCTTAAAATATCAGCAGAGTATTTGTTTACCATATCAAGAGGGTCAATAACATTCCCTTTTGATTTACTCATCTTGTCACCTTTTTCATCTCTTACAAGTGCGTGAAGATAGATATGGTTAAATGGAAGTTGTCCATTGAAGTTTTCACCCATCATCATCATTCTCGCTACCCAGAAAAATAAAATATCAAAGCCAGTGATTAGAAGTGTATTTGGATAAAAATCTTTCATATCATCTGATTTAAACAGTTTATCCATCTCAGTATCACCATTTCCCCAACCTAAAGTTGAAAAAGGCCATAAAGCAGAAGAAAACCAAGTATCTAGTACATCAGGGTCTTGAGTTAAGTTTTTAGATGCACATTTAGGACAAGCTGATGGATTTTCATCTTGGCTTGCAAACTCATGGTCACAATCATCACAATAGAAAACTGGAATCTGATGTCCCCACCAAAGTTGACGGGAGATACACCAGTCTCTTAAATCACCCATCCAAGAGTTGTAAGAGTTTATCCAATGTGGAGGAAAAAACTGAGCTTCACCGTTGTTTGTTTTCTCGATAGATTTATCAGCTACCTCTTTTCGTACAAACCATTGTTTAGAGATATAAGGCTCAACAATATTTTTACATCTGTAACAGTGTCCAACTTGATGTTTATGGTCTTCAACCTTAACCATAAATCCTTCTTCTTCAAGTCTTTTAACGATTATTTCACGAGCTTCTAATCTCTCTAAACCTTTAAACTCTTCAGCATAGTCATTTAAAATACCTTTCTCATCAAAAACTGTAATGAACTCAAGGTCGTGTCTCTTTCCAACTTCATAATCGTTTTGGTCATGAGCAGGAGTTACTTTAACAACACCAGTTCCAAACTCCATATCAACATGAGTATCTGCGATGATAGCCACTTCTCTTTTTAAAAGTGGAAGACGGATTTTTTTACCGATTAAATCTTTGTATCTCTCATCATCTGGGTGAACCATAACTGCAGTATCACCAAAGTATGTTTCAGGACGAGTTGTTGCAACTTCCACATGCCCACTTCCATCAGCAAAAGGGTATTTAATATGGTAAAATTTACCATTGTGGTCTTCATGTTCAACTTCGATGTCACTTAATGCTCCATCGTGTGTACACCAGTTAACCATGTAGTTTCCACGAACGATTAAACCATCATTGTAAAGATGAACAAAAGCCTCTTTTACAGATTTTTGAAGACCCTCATCCATAGTAAATCTTTCACGCTCCCAAGCAGGAGATACACCCATAACACGAAGTTGCTCAGTCATAATCCCAGCAGATTCCTCTTTCCATTTCCATGCACGCTCTAAAAATGCTTCACGACCAATCTCTTCTTTAGTTGTTCCCTCAGCAAGTAATTGTTTTTCAACAACATTTTGAGTAGCGATTCCCGCATGGTCAGTTCCTGGTTGCCAAAGAGTTTTGTAACCATCCATTCTTTTGTATCGTGTAATAATATCTTGGAGTGTAAATGTAAGTGCATGACCGATATGAAGACGACCTGTAACATTTGGTGGTGGCATCATGATAGAGAAGTTTTTTCCCTCTTCTTGGATAGCTTTATTACCATCTGTTTCGAAGTATTTTCTATCTTCCCAGATTTTGTAAAATTGATTTTCTATTGTTTGTGGTTCATAAGAGTTTGCTGACATATAATCGCCTTAAAATTTATCTGTATAATTTCGCGATTATATCTAAAAAGTTGTGAGGGTTTGCTTAGATAAAAACATTTTTAATGTAGTTGAATTAATGGTGTTACTATGAATTTTTTAAAGTTTTAAAGTTTTAATTTTAATTCTTTTCTTTCTAAAATATTGAAAAGATAGGAGTTTATAAAATTATAATAATTATGCACGGTTGGGGCTAATTGTTCAAAATGATATATAAAATCTGGATTATTTAAATTCTTTTTTTCTACATGCTTTATAAATTCATAAGCCTCTACTGTTTCTGTAAAAGGTAAGTAAATAAAATTAAAATAAGAGTTGGCTATTTTTTTTACTGTAATAACATCAGTTAAACGCATAGTTTCTTTTATAGATTGAGATATGTCTTCTTCTGAATAAAATAAAACTAAAACGACAGGTACTTTATAGCGTCTAATATTATATGTCAAGTATTCAACACACGGCTCTACCTCTTCGACTAATACTTTAACTACATCTATCTGATGAAGATTAGTATTTAAATATATTTTTTCTTTAGACATATCACACCACCAAAATTAAAGTTTAGTTAGTATACTATATTATCTTTTGATAAAATTAAATAAGTATATATTTTTTTAAATACCAGTAATTCTTTGCTTAATTTTTATTTTATCGTTATACATATTTTTATCAGCAAGTTCAATTACATTTGCAAGAGTATCACCTTTTTCAAATTCATAAGCACCAAATGAGAAGCTTACTCTAAATGAACTTTCTCCTGCTTTTAGTTTTTTATTTATTATACTTTCACGAATTTTATTTAGTTTTAGTAGTGCTGTATCTGAATCTATATTTTCATTAAAAAGAATTATAAATTCATCCCCACCATATCTGATGACATTTTCTTTTGTTTTTCGTAGTTGATTTGCTATAAATATTAAAACTTTATCACCAATAATATGACCATAAGTATCATTTACAAGTTTGAAGTAGTTTAAATCAATAATTACCAATGTGCCATCTTGGTTAAATTTATCACTATCATCTTGTAGGTAGTTGTCATGTAGCCATTTTCTGTTTAGAGAATGTGTTAGTTCATCTTTGTAAACAGCTTCTTTGAGTTTGTTAATCTCTCTTCTTAAATCTTGTGTTTCTTTTAAAATCTCATTAAGTTTAGCTTCATCTTTCTCTTTTATAGCAGAGATTGCTTTACTTGTATGGTTGCTTAATTTAACAGCATTTTTAGAAGTTTCCTCTTGCATATTTTGAAACATAGATATTTTATCATTTAGCATGCTATCTATTATTTTATCTTCATTTGATATATCAGCATCGTGAGAAGAGGCATTTTTTGAAAAAATAGATTTATAAATAGTGGGTGTTACAATACTTATGTCATGAACAGAATCAAGTGTCTCGTTTGATATAATTTTTAATATTTCTTCATTTGTTTCCATAAAAACAGCCACCTTACATAAAATACCGCAATTATATCGCTAAATTTTTAAAAAAAACATTAAAAGGAGACATTTTATGGATATTTTATTTTAAACTAATAAAAAACAATTTTATAGATATAATCACACTTTTAAAAATCTTAGACAAAGGAGTTGTGCATGCCATTATCTCGTTTAATTAAAGAGCAGTATATTGCAGCAACTTCT
>JAIOSY010000274.1 GCA_021107375.1 Sulfurimonas sp. | reverse complement strand
TTATAAAAAACCTACAGCTATTCAAGAGAAGGTTATTCCTCTTGTTTTACAAAACAAAGATATTATGGCTATGGCTCAAACTGGTAGTGGAAAAAGTGCTAGTTTTATTTTACCCATTTTACAGCTTTGGTCTAAAAACAGAGGGCAGGGCAAGGCTAAGATAAAAGTTTTAGTTTTAACTCCCACAAGAGAACTTACTCTCCAAGTTGCTGATTTTTTTACTACTTTTGGTGAAAATCTGCCTACAAAACCGAAGGTTGTTAGTATTATCGGTGGCGAGGGGATAGGGGATCAGCTTTATGCTATTCAGCAAGGTTGTGACATACTTGTAGCTACTTCTGGTAGGTTTTTAGATGTGCTTAGTAAGAAGCAGATGAATTTATCGCATATTGAGTACCTTGTGCTTGATGAAGCAGACAAGATGTTAAATCTTGGTTTTGCAGAGGAACTTGACCTCATTTTAGAGTCAATTCCTAAAGAGCGACAAAACTTACTTTTCTCAGCAACTTACCCTCAAAAAATCCTAGATATTGCTTCAAAAATTACAATAAATCCGATAGAAGTAAAAGTAGAAGAAGAGATAGTAGTTGAAAAAATAAAGCAAAGAGTGATAGAGGTAAATCGTGAAAACCGTGGACCACTACTTAGAAAGCTTTTGGGTATTCATAAATGGGACTTAGTTTTAGTTTTCATGGCAAATAAAAGAGCGACAGATAACATCGCTGCAAAATTTAGAAAGTATGGCATAGAGTCAGCTTCATTTAACGGTGACTTAGACCAAGAGTTACGCATAGAGACTTTAAATGCTTTTAAGCAAAGAAAAATCAAGATACTTTTTGCGACAGATATTGCAGCTCGTGGACTAGATATTAACGATATTGACTGTGTTATAAATTATGATTTACCTCGCTCACCAGCTGATTATATTCATAGAATAGGTAGGACTGCAAGAGCAGGAAAATCAGGTGAGGCTATCTCGTTTATATCTCACGAGGAACAAGAACATTTTAAACTGATAGAAAAACGCTCAAACATAAAACTTCAAAGAGAGCAGATAAAAGGATTTGAGCTTATAGGTGATGTACCAAAGAAAGTTAAAGGTTCAGCACCAGTAAAAGGTAAGGGAAAAAGTAAAAAAGATAAGCTTAGAGAGAAAAAGGCACTAGAAGAGGCTAATTCTTAGGTATAAAATACATTACAGTCTCAAAAATCCCTTCCATATAGTGTCTTAGGTAGATTTTATACTCACTTTCAATCTCTAACACTTTTTGAGGGATTTTATACCAGTCTTCGGCTTTGTGGTAGATACATATAGCTAAAATTGGTTTGTATTTTTTGATAGTCTCTTTTGCTCCATCTATCGCATCTTGTTCAGCACCTTCGATGTCAAGTTTTATAAAATCCACTTTCTTTTTTACAAGATTATCTATCGTATCCACTTCGACTGATGAAGTGCCATTTCCATAGATAGTTGAAAAAGATTTTTCCTCATTGAAGTGCAGGGTGGCTTTTTTGTTTGAGACTCCACATGCCAAGAACTCTATGTTTTTATGGTGTCCTAATTCCCGTTTTGCTATTCTTATATTTTGGGCTATTGGTTCTATGAGATAGATTTTCTTAAAGTCAGGGAAGTTTTTTATAACTTCGGTAGCAGTATCACCAACATAACCACCACCATCTAAAAAAACTATATCTTTTATCTTTGGTATTAACTCTTTATCAAAGTATTGCTCACTATGGTTATTTGTAAAGCCTTTCATAAAGTTATAATCAAAAGAGATTTTAAAATTTATAACTTTTTCAAATACCTCTTTTGATTTTTCATCAGCTAAATCACTATATAGTTTACTATATAATGAATAATGACTATTGTAATCATTTTCAAAGTCAGTTATAAAAGGGGGATGAACTAAGTCAAGGTTAGAGTATTTAAAAAGAGCAAGGTAAGAGATATTAGCAAAGCCCATCTTATCAAGTTTTTGTTTTACCTCAAGAGGACTACCAGTAGATACCCATAAAATTAGAGCATCTTTTTCTACATCTTGAATCTGAAATATCTCTTTTTTTCGTGAGCGTTGAACCCTCGAAAAATCGTCAATAATCCCATCAACTTCCACATGCCGAAGTACAGATTTTGTGAGTTTATTTATACCTAAAATATATTTTTTTCTAGTGTTTGAAGAGATAAAAAGTTCAACTAACTCTTTATCTTTTTTGTTGATATAGTCTATGTTTATTAGCACTTTAAGAGTTGATATTGTTTAATATTTTTTTAGCAATACTATCTATAGATTGTGTAGCATCAATCTCTACAAGCTCTAAGCCAAGGAGATTTGTAGCTTCTACAATAGCATCTTGAATACGAAGAAGATACTCACTTCCACGAAGTTCTATTCCATCTAACTCTTTTTGAGAAAGTCTGTATTCTAACTCCTTTTTTGTTAAACGAAGAAGAAAAACTTTCTCAGGATAGATTTTATTTGTCGCAAAGTTGTTTAACTCAACTAAATCTTTTTTATCTATTTCACCTTGGATTAATGCATAAGCTACACCACTCACCGCACTTCTGTCTGAGATAATCATTTTGTTGATATTTGGCTCAATAACCTCTTTGATATGTTCAGCTCTATCAGCTAGAAAAAGTAAAAACTCAGCCTTTTTACTCTTGGCTCTTGCAGATAATACCATCTCTCTTATCTCTATACCAATATCTGTTGCCCCAGGTTCTTTTGTGATTATGGCATGTGGGAATGCCTCTGATAGTTTAGCTATTTGAGTGCTTTTTCCAGCTGTGTCTATCCCTTCTATTGCAATGTACATGAGTTCATATTCCCTATAATTGCTTGAACCTCTTTTGGAAGAAGGTGTGAAGTTTTACCATTCAAGTTTAAAATGTTTCTAACGATTGAAGAACTGATAAAAGCGTGTTGAAGTTTAGGCATAAGATAAACAGTTTCAATAGTATCATCAAGGGAGTTATTTAGGTAACCAAGTTGAAGTTCATACTCAAAGTCACTTACTGCGCTTAAACCCCTGATTAAAATAGTTGCACCATGAGTTTTTGCTAACTCTACCGT
>JAIOSY010000136.1 GCA_021107375.1 Sulfurimonas sp. | reverse complement strand
AGAAAATTTTGCTGGATCTTTATCATAAACACCATCAACTTTAGTCGCTTTGATAATAACTTCTGCACCAATCTCAACAGCTCTAAGAGTAGCGGCTGTATCAGTTGTAAAATATGGATTACCAGTTCCTGCTGCAAAAATCACAACACGACCTTTTTCCAAATGACGAACTGCTTTACGATTTATGTAAGGCTCAGCAATTTGTTCCATCTTAATAGCTGTTTGCATACGAACTTGAAGTCCAGCATGTTCACAAGCTTCTTGCATAGCTACACCATTTATTACCGTAGCAAGCATACCCATATAGTCACCAGATGTTCTTTTAATAATACCATCTTGGGCTGCAGTCACCCCACGAATAATATTACCACCACCAATCACGATACCAACTTCAATGCCAGCATCAACTAGTGATTTAATCTCTTGAGAAATATAGTTTAAAATCTGTGTGTCAATTCCATGACCCGCTTCACCTGCTAGAGCTTCACCTGAAAACTTAACCAATACTCGTTTGTTAGCCATTGATACACCTTTTTATAAAATCCGTGAATTATACTCAATAGTGTCTTTAAAATTGCTTTGGAGTAGTTAATTTATCATTTTGGAACCTATATAGGATATAATAGTGTACAGGTGGGTTAGCCTATATGAAAAGGAAAACTATAAAAAAGCTATTAATAATTATAAGTTTAAGCCTATCACTCTTTGGATATACCTCTGTAAAAGAGCTAAGATTTGAGAGTGGGATTTCTATATATGGGCAAATTGGTTTCGTTGATGTCGTACTTGAAGAGAATTTTGATAAGAAAACTTATAGGATGGAGGTTGTTGCTTCAAGCATTGGTATTGCAAGAATTTTGTCGAGAGATAGAGAGGAGACTTTCGTCAGTGAAGGAAAAATGGAAAATGGTGTCTATCTGCCGACTAAATTCACTAAAAGAACAGTGAAGACCAACTATGAAAGAGTTGCGACTTATACCTTTGATTATTCTAGTTTTACAGTCATAAAAACAGAAGTTATAACAAAAAATGAGATTAATACTACTTTTGATTTTATTATAATGGAGTATGTAAACACAGAGAAGTTGGTTGTTGAAAAAAGCACTGAAGAGATAGAACTTGAGAGTAATGACTTTTTATCTCTTTACTTAAATCTAAAAAAAGGAAACCTGAAAATAGGAAAGATATCTTATGTAGATAAAAAAGAGGATGATTCACTTTTTTTACTTAATGACAAGCTGATTGAAGTACAAAAAAATCACGGCGATGATAAATATAACATCGTTCTATATTGTGATGGTGAGAGTATATTTTTTCAAAAAGCCGTATCTGAGGGGATATTCTTTTATGGAGATGCCTACATCAAGAAACTCTATGAAAAGACTGATATTATAAATTAATAGAGTTCTATAAAAGGTATTAACTCTGAAAAAACGACTGCTCTTTTTTCCTCTTTTGTATTAAGAATATTATCTAACATTTGAGCTATATTTTCATTAATATTTGGAACTAAATCTCTAATATTTTCCAGCTTTTCATTTTTTAAAGTGTTTGTAAATCTATCATACGAAGAGTAAGGCTCTTTTTTGGATAGTGCGTAATAAAGTTTACGACCAAGTTCAAAAACTTCAAACTCTTCATTTTTACCTGTATTTACTTTTGGTGAAAATCCAAAATCTATATCTACATTTTTATCTCTTAAATATGCTCCAAGTTTCATAGTAAAACCGATATTGGCATTTGTGTATTGGGCTAAAACTCTATCGCTAAACTTTTCAAAGTTTTCACTTTTTCCTCTATGTTTTTTATACTCTAACATCAAACTCTCAACATAAAACTGAGCATATCTTAGTGGTGCTGATTTTAAAACGGTACGACCCTCAACACCCTCACTTGTTAGTTTTCCACCAAGATAAATATGAACACCACCCTCATTTTCCCCATCTACCTTAGCCTTACAACCTTCAAAGCCGATATCTCCAAGTCCGTGTATTCCACAACCTTTTACACATGCCGACCAGTACATTCTAACTCGTCCATTCTCTAATGGCACTTTTTCATCTAAATATTTTGACATATTGATAGCATCATTTTTATTTTCAATCACCCCAAATGGACAATGCACAGTCCCTGCACATGCTATAAGGTTATTAAAGTATGGTGTATTTAAACTTTTGTATTTTTGAAAAAACTCCTCTTGAAGCATTGTGTTTACATCTTTTACACCCATTATATAAAGAGACTGTTCCATATCAAAACGCAACTCTTTGTTTCCGTATCTCTCACCAAGATTAGCAACTTCAATCAAGCCTGAACCACTAAATACACCCGATGGAATGACAACATGAACTGCAAATGAACCATCACGAAGCTGTACTTTTCCTTGACTTGCATCGTTTGAATACATCTGAGTCATACTCTCACCAGCTCTTGCAAAATCAATACCTGAATTTTCTCTTATGGCATGTGCAATCTCTTCAATTCCTACTGCTTCTATTAAAAAGTGAAGTCTATTTTTATTTCTGTTATCACGAAAACCAAAGCGTTTAAAAATATCTGTAATTGATTCAAAAGCTTTTATAACCTCATCTTCATTTGCTAAAAATATATCAGCATTTTTTCCTACAACTCCAACTTTCCCACCAAGGTACATGTTATAACCATAACAACCATCTTTTTGAGCCAAAATAAAAGAGGTATCATGACAATAAACATTACATCTGTTTGACAAAGAACCACTAATAGCCGTGTTAAATTTTCTTGGAAGTGTTGATATCCACTCAGATGAATAAAGGAATTTTTCTTGGAGTTTTAAAAGTGTTTTATGAGATGCAAGAACATTATCAAAACTCATATCATCTAATGGGTCACACATAATACTTCTAATGTTATCTACACCAGTTTGGTAAGCATCTATCCCAACAGCTTTTAGTCTCTCTAATAATTTTGGCATATCTTCGATTTTTAAGTATCTAAGTTCACACTGTTGTCTTGTTGTCAAATCTATATAATCTTGTCCATATTCTTTTGCACACTCACCAATAACTCTAGCTTGGTCTGAGTTCAAAAAGCCACCAGGGATACGAAGTTTTATCATAAATTTCTCAGGTGTAGCAGGTCTATCGTAAATTCCAAAACATTTTAAAAAGTATTTTTTATCCTCATCGGGAATAGAGGCATAACCACCCTTTGCATATTCGTTTATCTTATCATATACCTCTTGAGGATTTTTTAATTCTTTCACTTTTTCAATTTTATTTACTTTTTTTGCTCTTAAGTCATATGCTTTTTGTAGTGCTTCCATTTTAAAGCTCCAATATTATTTATAATTATAATATTAGCTATTTTTTAGGCATATTTCTCATTTTTAGTGATTATATTTTATACAGTATACATATCTTTTATTTTTAAATTCATCTCTTTTGCTACTAAATCTATATGTAAAAGTAAATTATAATACTCACCCTTATATGAGAGTGGTACTTTTGTTTGCTCTTGTACTTCAGACTTAAGTACAAGCAAATCAGATACATTTTTTTCCAACTCTTGTTTGCTTAACTCACTTATATTTTCAAGTACATCTAATCTTTTATACCATTTGTAAATTTTAGAACGAATACTCCAAGTGTAGAGTGGTAAAACACCTTTAAATAAAGGGAACAACAGAGTTAGTAAGGGTATCAGTAAAATTTTTAACCTATCAATCTGTGACGCAATCCAAAATGGAAAAATAGACTCAAGCCAACTATCTCCATTTGTTAAATAATTTTGAGCTTCTTTATTTATAGATGTATCTAAATTATTTAAAGATGGAAACTGATTTTCATCTTCAAAAATAGATTCTTTAGAGTGAACAATTTTAATTTGTTTTACAAAAATTCTAATCAGTTCGCCATTTAAACCCTTATTACAAACTAAATTTGCAGTTGTTGAGAGTAAATTTTTATTTTCAGATGGTAAATTTTTATATAAATCTATAGTTCCCTCATAAAGAGTTAGTGAAGATAAAAACTTATACTTTTGATTATAGGCTTTTACTCTTTTTAGATTAAGTAACTCTATACTTGGGTCACTAAGCAATTCAATAACCTCTTCTGAATTTGGTGAACTAACCAAAAACATTGCATCTATTTCACCACTTAAAAGTTTGTTTTTTGATTCTTCTGCTGTAAGTGATACTAAAGTAGTATTATCAGTTGTTATACCATTGTCAATTAACATCTGGATTGCTAGATACTGAGTTCCACTACCATTTCCACCAATAGATACTTTTTTATTTATAAGCTCAACTATATAATCTATCGTGTAACCACTATTTTTATAAAAAACCCATAATGGCTCATAATATATACTTGCTAATGATTCAATATCTTGATTATCACTAGAATCAATTATACCAGCTTGAACAAAGGCAATATCAGCCTTACCTGAATTTAATAAATCTAAATTTTCTACAGAACCAGAAGTATTTATGATATTTAACTTTACATTTTGTTTTGCCAAAAGTTTTTGATACTTTAAGGCTGCCTTATAATAATTCCCACTTGTAGAACCAGTAGCGATAGTCAACTCTTTCTTAGGAGTATCTTCTATAAAACTAGATGCAAAATAAAATATAAATATAAATGAAAAGAAAATCGGTAATATAACCTTATAAATCATTTGTGAAGTTGACATAATTACATATCCTTTTTTGTAAGCTTTTTAATTTTTACTGCACTATGGTTATAATCAGGTTCTAAAGAATCTTTATCTAAAAGATTATTTGTCAAATAGTTCACTTCTCTATTTGAGATAGGAATAAAAATATTTTTTCTATTTATATTATCAGTTATAAAAGCTTTACTTTTTATAGCCCCTCTTCTAGATGTTACTAAAACATCATCACCTGAATTTATACCCAGTTCATCTGCATCTTTAGTATTTATCTCTACAAAATTAAGCTCTTTAAATTTCAAAAGAGTTTTTGGAAGCTGTGATTTTGTGCCACTGTGCCACTGATCTCTTGTTCGCCCTGTCAGAAGTATAAAAGGGTACTCTAAATTTGTTTTTTCACTTAGAAATTCATTCTCTACAAAAAACAGATTTGCTTTTTTATCTTTAGTCATAAACTCTTTTATGTTCTCACCCCAAACAAAAACTTTAGATGACAACTCATCATAATCAGCATCACATATATCCATATAGTCATTGAGTTTTGTCATCTCTTGATACTCTTGAAATATCTCTTTTGGATGCTTGTAGTTAAACTCTTTTTCATAACCCAAACCACATGCCAAGAGTTTAAATATCTCCCAATCAGCCTTAGACTCACCAGAAGAGGAAGTAAGTTTTTCCTGCTTTGTAATACTTCTATCAAGGTTAGTTTGAGTTCCCTCTTTTTCACCCCACGGAGATGCTGGTAATCTTATGTGTGCATATTTAGCAGTCTCAGAATTTTCATAAGCATTTATCTCAACAACTAATGGAATTTTTTCTATCAGCCTCTCAACTTCGTGTCTATTTGGTAGATGATAAACTGGATCAGTATGAGAAATTATAAGAACATCTAAATCAGCTTCTAACATCTGTGTAGCTGTCAAACCTACACTCTTTGCAATATTTTCACTATCCCAAAATTTTGAAACTTTTTTTACACTCTCCTCATCAAAGCCCAAATGAACTGCTAACATCGTTGAAAGTCCACCAACTTCACGACCACCCATAGCATTTGGTTGCCCAGTTAAACTCAAAGGTCCATTTCCCTCTTTAAATATTTTTCCTGTTAAAAGATGAGTATTTATAAGTGCTAAGTTTTTATCTACACCTTGGACTGATTGGTTAAGTCCCATAGTCCATCCAGTTACGATATTTTCACTCTCTCTATAAAGTTTGAAAAACTCTTCAAACTGCTCCTCAGATAAACCTGTTCTTTTTAACATCTCTGAACTAGAACTATTTTTAAGAGAATTTTTTAAATATTCAAATCCATTAAGATGCT
>JAIOSY010000302.1 GCA_021107375.1 Sulfurimonas sp. | reverse complement strand
TGAAGGGCATCTTTCATAGGCTTTAAAAATAGATTTAGTAAAAAATATCCAATAACCATCATCATGATAAAAAATATTAAACTATAGATTATAATTGTTTTAATTATTTCACCTAGCCAGTGTTTATCTTCTGCGATTTCAACTATAACATACTGGGTATTTAAATAATACTTTTGTGGATGGGTTATATATCTTATTATTTTGTTATTAGTATATGATACTTTTGTTAGTATGTTTTCTGGGTTTGAGAGAGTTGAATATATAAGATGATAATCCTTTCCATATAAAGAGGTTTTAAATTTTTCATTTCTTGGATAGACTAAAGTATCTGTTTTATCATTATGAAAATCTTCTAATTCAATGATAAAATCATTTGCATACTGATTTAGTAATATTGTCCTTTGGCTAGTTGCTAACTCTTTTTGGAGAGTATAATATAAAGATGCTGTTAAACCTACCGTTAAGATAGTAAAAAAAACATATAAAGATAAAAATCTATATAATGTCTTTTTTTCACTTTGTGGTAAATCTATATCCAAGTTTTTTAATACTGACAATTTTCTCTTTCCCTAAATGTTTTCGTAAATTTTTTATATAAGTTCGTAAAGCACTCTCACTTATCTCTTCATCATACTCCCAAAGAGTTGAGTATATAGTTTCATGAGTAACAAGGTTATCTTTATTTTGTAAAAATAACTTTAATAGTTTCGCATCTTTATTATTTAGTTGTATCTCATCATTGTCAATAATTAACAAATCACTATTAGTATCATAGTAAATATTTGTATCAATTTGTATTTTAGAACTGTTTTGGTGAAAAAACTCTCTTTTTAAAATTGTTTCAACTCTTAACTTTAACTCTTTTAATGCAAATGGTTTTCTTATATAATCATCACAACCACTGTCGTAACCATTTTCTACATCTGTCATAGAGTTTAATGAAGTTATGAAAATTGCAGGAGTAGTGACATTTTGCTCTCTTACACTTTTTAATATCTCAAAACCATTCATATCTGGAACATTAACATCTAAGAGTAATAAATCAAAATTATTTTCATAAATAGCATCTAAAGCACTATTGCCATTATATACAGGAGTAATATTATATCCAAGACTTTCAAAATAATCAATAACAGTCTCATTTAAAGCAATATCATCTTCAAGTAGTAAAAGTTTCTTTTTCATAAATTATTATATCAAAAAAGCTTGTGAGATATTCTAAAAAAATATAGTGGATTTTAAAAAAAATTAGATTTTTTGTTGTCTTTTGTGGTCTTGTATTGTTATTGAAGAGGTTTAAACCCCTGTAATAGGGGCTTAAATAGAGATTAAAGTGGAGTTACGTTCTCTGCTGTCATACATTCAAACAAACCCCTTAAAATAGGGCTAAACCCTTAAAAACACCTACCTATAGGGCTTTGCTAGATACCCAAGTAAACCCAACTAAGCCCATATAAAATAATTATTTGTTGTATATCTCTTCATTTTGTTGTATATTTGAAACCATTGTTGTATAATTGTTGTATAAAAAATACAATAATTATTTATGACTATTTTATCATAAAATAAAGGCAAATAATGAGCTATATCTCACTCGGTGGCAAATATTCTGGAATAGTTACCAGACTATCCAAAAATGGATCTACAACATTCTATGTATCATATAGAAATTCTGAATCAAAGGTAATTAGAAAGAAAGTTGGTGTGTCACCAGAAATGACTAATGCAAAAGCATTATTAGTATTGAATGATATTAAGGAAGAGATCAGAGCAAAGAAGGAATTATCTGAAAATCCTAATTCTCCAATTCCTAAAATACTTCAGAAGAAAGTAGATAAAAAGACATATACTTTAAATGATTTGGCTGATTACTATTTTTATGAAAATGAATCTAAATCTAATAGAGCAGTACAAAACAAATATAACTATCATATTTCAGACCAACCTTTTGCTAACAAAAATATACACTTACTTACAGAAGAAGATATTGAAGGCTTTATAAAAAGAAAAAGTTTACAAAGATCAGATAATCGTCGCTCAAATTCTGGGAATGTAACTAAATTACACGAGAAAGGTTCTTTGCCTAAAAGAAAGCGAAAATCACGAGCAGTGAATTTATCTTTAGAAGAAAGAGAGCAAGTTGATTATGATAATAATATCAAAGAAATTAATAGATTAGAATCAATTATTGAAGAATATAAAAATCAAGTTGAGAGTACTCCTGAAGACTACTGGAGAGAAGAGAATAAGATTAAATATTTAAAGGAAATTAATAAAGTCCTTGGATATAGATTATTTCCAGAAAAAGCTAGAAAACTTAAACAAGATAAGACTTTAACAATTGATCAATTAAATGCTTTAAGAGGAATATTATCAAGAAAATCTATTAAGGAATTATTGCTTTTAGCAAGTACAATTGTTAATTATGCAAATCGCCATAAAAGATTGAATATTAGAAATGAATTTCATATTTTAAAAGGTGACAAACTTTATATAAAAAATGAAAATAGAAAGATAAAGTATTTAACCAAGGAAGAAATAAAAAATTATTTACAAGAAATAAAAATCATAACAGAAAAATATCCTGAAACACATAATTATTTATATTTGATTTCACTTTTAGGGCTTTCAACTGCTGCAAGAAGAGATACTATTCTAAGTATAAAAATAGAAGATATTGATCTTGAAAATAATAATATAAAGTTAAGAAATTTTAAGACTGAGAAGAATTTTGTTAGTGCAATATCTAGTCCTGCAATCAAAAGTGAAATTGTTAGAATAATTGACAATAGACCAGCAAGTTCTTTTCTATTTGAAAACCCTACTACTGAAATGAAGATTACTGTATTTCCACCGAAAATGAAAGAAGTGTTGGATTACACAGTTAATTGTAATAAGTCTTACTTGAATTTCTTGACTATTAAAGAATTTAGGAATACGGTTGCTTCACACTTAATCATGGGTGGAACTGCGATTGCACATATAGCACAACTTTTAGATCATGCTTCAATACGAACAACTGAGATTTATACTCAGTTAGCACCTTCAACTGCTAAGGACGATATTGCTACTTTTGCCGAAGATTTTTTGAGTGTAGATTAAACTCTTGAAGATAGTTGAATACCCTTTTTGTATGTTTACAATGAGGTGTTCTATTTAATATATTTATAATAGGTCTTAAAGAATTTTCATTAAGATCTCTTAAATGGAACATATGAACTG
>JAIOSY010000200.1 GCA_021107375.1 Sulfurimonas sp. | reverse complement strand
TTCTTTTTGTAACGCAGTTAACTTATATTTACCTACCTGAAACAATAGTGTTTTATCTGTAAATTCTAAGCTTAAGTCTTCTTTGATAATAAGTTTATTTGCATCTATCTCAGTTTTAAAAATTTTAAGGAGTTGCTTGTAAAAAGTATCAATGTTTGTAGATATTTGAGAAAGTGTTGCATCTCGATTGATTTTTGCTATCCACATGTTTGATTCTTGAGAATATTTATTTGTATGGATTCCAGCCGCACCAGCTTGAGAATTGTGGAGTATTGCTACAGCGTTAAATATATCATAATTTTCATCACCATAATGAGCTTGTGTAACCATATTTAATTTGTTGTCTATCATCATAACCAGAGCATCTGTATTATAAGTATCTTGCACATATCCAACTCCGATAAAAGAGCCATCTGAATACTCTTTTATATCTTTAAGCACACTTGAATATGATGTATATATCTCTTTATCATCAATAATATCTTTTTGAAGGTTAAATTTTATCAATCTAATTTGTTCTTTATTCATCTCATTTTGTTTTGAAAGTGAAAGTAAAAAGTTGTTGTCTCTAAGTTTTATAACTTTATGTGGAGTTACTTTATTTTCTTTTTTATAATGGTTTAACCAGATTTTATTTCCATTTTCGTCTATTCTCATAAGGGTGATATTTTGATTTTTATTATATTCAGTTGTACTAACAATAATAATAGAACCATCATCAGCTTCTACAGCATCTATCCCTTTATCATCATACTGTGTACCATATTTCTTACTCCATAGCTTTTTACCATTTTTTGAGAATCTGCTTAAGTAGATGTCATTTAATCCAAGTCCTGTTTCAAATATAGGATCATTTTTAGAACGTGATGTACTAGAAAAACCGACGCTTAAAACTCCACCATCATTAAGTAAGATTAAATTATTCATCTTGTCATAGTTTTTAGTGCCAAATATTTTTTTAAAAATTTGATTGCCATTTGAGTCTAGTTTTAATACAAGAAGTGAACCATCTAGGGTATAGCCACCTATAAAGTATCCATTTGTAGGTGTTTTTACTACTGCTATTGCCTTGTTGACTTCAGAGTTAGTAGGTGTTTTATTTATAATAATATTAGCTTGGTTGTCTACTTTTATTAGTTGCATCATAGTGCCACTAGAACTTGAAAGACTTTCTAGGTAGTCAAAAGCGTTTGTATATGAATTATTAGCATAAGTAGATGTTTTATACTTTTTAGAGAATCCAACGGCACTAATACCTCTATCGTAATCTTGGGTAATATCAAATAGAGCATTATTAAAAGGTTTTTCTATAATTATAGAAAAATCTTTAGCATTAAGAGAGGATATAATGATGAGTAAAATTAAAATATATTTCATAGTCAAATAATAGCAAAAAATATTCCTAATACTAAAATATATTAACTTTAGGATTTAGATTTGATTTTTTGTGATAGAATTATAAATATATAACATAATAGGAATTTTAATGGATAACCAAACAAATTTGGAAAAACTTAATGATAAAGTATCTCAAATATTACAGCAGTATCACTCTTTAAAAGGTGAAAATGAGATGATTCGTAATGAACTTGTTACCTTAAAAGCAGAAAGAGAGATAAAAAATCAAGAGATTGAAAAGCTTTCAGAAGAGAATGCAATGAAAGATTTAGAGATAGAAGAGATAGTAAATAAAATAGAAAGTATTTTAGGCTAAAAATTTATGGCTAAAAAGATATGTTTACATATAGGTGGTCGCCGTTTTGATGTTGATGTTGAAGATGATTTTGCTATATTTTTAGAATATCAAATGTCAAAAGATTTTAATATAGAAGGGAATAATGACCTCAAATTACTTCTTCAAGCATATGTAAGAAAAAACCATGAATTATTTATGCAAGAGAAAGAAGTAGAAAAAATTGTTAAAAAGTGTAGTAATTTATAATACTATAAGTTAAGAGTGCTATAATGTCATCCTCTTAAACAAGAGATGGTGTGCGCTCGTAGCTCAGCTGGATAGATCACTGGTTTGCGGTACCAGCGGTCACATGATCGAATCATGTCGGGCGCACCATACTTAGGAACAAAACTTCAACTTTTATTTTTTAATAAACTTTTTGATTTCATTGTTTCAATATCGCGGAATAGAGCAGTTCGGTAGCTCGTCGGGCTCATAACCCGAAGGTCACAGGTTCAAATCCTGTTTCCGCAACCAATATTAAATCCTTTATATAGATTTTATAACAATATTTTTTAAACAATTTAACCAGACTTATATCCTCGTATCACTAAGCAAAATTAAACACTTTTAGAACCCGTCAATTTGTTATTTCACTATTGTTAAATGATTTAATCCAAAATTTAAAATCAAAGGAAAACAGATGTCAATTAAAGATATAAAACAGACAGAAAAAGTAAAAGTACTTTTAAGACTATTAGATAATCAAGAGAACATTGAAACAGCTTGTAGCAAAGCTGGACTTAATGTTGAACTAACAAAAACATTCTTATTTTTATAATAAGAATTTAATCCTCACAACTTTGTATAATAGATTAAATTAATGACTCTCATGGCATTGATTTAATGCAAAAACCTATTTTACTTAAATGGCATTTTAGACATAATAATCTCTTCTCTATCAACATATTGCTGACAATCCTTGCCACCTAATTTTACACAAGTTTGTTGCCACTTTTTTGAGTGACCATTATCTTTGGTGTGGAGATGTCCAAGTTTAAACATAAGGGCATGAGCATATTCATGTGCGATTACACTATCAACCAAATAATCCATACTCTCTTGCATCACTTTTTTGTTAAGATAAATCTTTATTTCTCCATTTTTATAAGAGGTGAGACCGTATAGTTTACCTTTAAATTTATCTGTAACTATGAGGGGAACTTTAAATATAAAACCAAAGTTCTGTTGCATATTCTGTAGCACTTCTTGCTCTTTATCTGCTATTCTTTTTTTATAGTTATCTGGAATATCATTGTTTTTAAAAGAGTAGCTTTTGTAGTAGTTATATCCTAAAATTGAGATAGCTATTAGCATGATACTAATAAATATAAGCTCCAATCTCTTTTTAAACATATTTTATTATAAACCTAACTTTTCTTTAGTGATTTTATCTTTGATTTTTTGTCGTTGTGATGAGTTCATAGTAAATTACTGCCTTGCTATATAGAAATAAGTGATTATTGTTTGTATTATAACTACAATAATAAGCTTTATAATAAAAAATAGATTATTTATAGGTTTAAAATCTATGACAATCTGTCATAAAACTAGATTACTTAAAATAAAAGTATATAATTGTAATATGAAAATTCATATAGATATAGATTGCTTCTTCGTAAGTGCTGCTAGAATTATAGAGCCAACACTAGAGGGTAAACCTGTAGCTATTGGTGGTAGAAGTGATACTAAGATATTTAATAAAGAGGCAAAAAATCAAACTGTTAACTTTGAGAACTCTGGTTCATTTGTGCCAACATTTTATAAAGCATATGAAAAAAGTGATGATGACTTAGATGCTTTTAAAGATGATGATGGACGAATAAGAGGAATACTAACAACATCAAGTTATGAAGCAAGAGCATTTGGTATTAAAACAGCTATGAATATTAAAGATGCTTTAGGATTATGTCCAGAGTTAATAATAAAAGCACCAAATATGTCTTTGTATCAAAAGCTATCTCACCAACTACATGAATTTTTACAAACTAAAATACCCTTAGTGGAACAAGCTAGCATAGATGAATTTTATGGAGATTTAACTGGTTGGATTGATGATGAAGATTTATATGAGTTTATAGATAATCTCAAAGAAGAGATTTTTCAAGAGACAAAACTACCTGTATCTATTGGTGCTGCTAAAACAAGATATATTGCCAAACTAGCAACAACTCATGCTAAACCTTTTGGGTGTAAACTTATATTGCCTCATGAGATAGATAAATTTATAAATCATATGAAAGTAGGGGAGTTTGCTGGTATTGGTAAGAGTATGAAAGCTAAACTAAAATCTGTTCATATTCATACACTAGGAGAGTTGAAAAAAAGAAGAGGAACAGTAGAATCTTGGGGTCCTTACGCAAAAGAGCTTTATAAAAGAGTGAGTGGACTTACAGATGCTCCAATACAAACAACACATAAAAGAAAATCTATTGGAATTTCAAGAACTTTTGACCCACTATATAATAGAGAAGAACTTAAAAGAAGAGTACATGTATTAGCTCGTCATTTAAGTTTCGCAATCATAAAGTTAAATGTTATTCCAACTGTATTTCATCTTAGTATATCTTATGAGATGAATCAAAAATCTCATAAAAATATCTCATTATCTGAAATATTTACAGAGAAGAAGTTTGACTCATTATGTCTTAGTCTATTTAATGAAGCTGATACTCAAAAAAGACTACATGTAATCAGACTTAGTATTAACTGCTCTAGTTTTACAAGAGATTCTAAAAAAGAGTTATCTCTCATAGGATTTGAAGATGAACAGAAAATGCATACTCTTAGTAAATCAATGTACGAGTTAAGAGAAAAATATGGGATAGATACTTTTAAGTATGGGAGTGAGATGTAAATTGATTTCTAGCTACATCCATTATCTCTCTTAAATCTTTTTTAATGTATACTTTTGTAGAAATAGGGTGCATGCTAAGGAAATTTTATGAAAATAGCTAAAAATATTACAGAATTAATCGGAAATACTCCATTAGTAAAATTAAATACTCCATCTAAACTTACAGGTGCAACGATACTTGGTAAATGTGAGTTTATGAATCCTACAAGTTCTGTAAAAGATAGAATAGGTTTCAACATGATACGAAGAGCAATCGAATCTGGTGAGATTACTGAAGATACTACTATTATAGAACCTACAAGTGGAAATACTGGAATTGCTTTAGCAGCACAATGTGCAGCACAAAATTTAAAACTTATTTTAACGATGCCAGAATCTATGAGTGTTGAGAGAAGAAATTTACTTAAGGCATTTGGTGCAGAACTTGTTTTAACACCCGCTGAAAAAGGGATGAATGGAGCAATTGCAAAAGCTGAAGAGTTAAAAGCTTTAACACATAACAGTATAGTTTTACAACAATTTCAAAATCCATCAAATCCAGAAATTCATAGTTTAACAACTGCAAAAGAGAT
>JAIOSY010000112.1 GCA_021107375.1 Sulfurimonas sp. | reverse complement strand
TGAACAAAAAACTTCTCACTCTTTATTAAATCCATCTCACTCATTTGATAATTTTATGGTTGGTGGATCTAATCAGTTTGCTTATGCAGCTGTAAAAAATGTTAGTGAAAATGCTGGTAATGTTTATAATCCTCTTTTTATTTATGGTGGAGTAGGACTTGGTAAAACACACTTAATGCAAGCTGCTGGTAATGTTTTTGAAAATCAAGGTAAAAATGTTATTTACACAACTGTTGAACAATTTTTAAATAATTTTATTCGGCATGTGCGAAACAAAACAATGGATAGATTTCAAGAAAAATATCGTAAATGTGATGTTTTACTTATAGATGATATTCAATTTTTAAGTAACAAAGATTCTATTCAAGAGGAATTTTTTCATACTTTTGAAGCACTAAAAGGTGATGGAAAACAAATAATACTTACAGCAGATAAACACCCTAAAAAAATTGGTGGACTTGAAAAAAGACTTCAAAGTCGTTTTGAATGGGGACTTGTTGCAGATATTCAACCACCAGAACTTGAGACTAAAATAGCCATCATTAAAAGTAAATGTAGTATAAATAAAGTTCAATTATCATCTGATATTATTAACTATATTGCTACAGTAATTGATAATAATGTTCGTGAAATAGAGGGTATACTTTCAAAACTTCATGCTTATTCTCAACTAATGCATGTTGATATTGATCTTGCATTTACAAAAAATGTACTAAAAGATCATATACAAGAAAATAAAACTAATCTAAGTTTGGAATCAATAACAAGTAGTGTTGCAAAAGATTTAAATATAAAACCTAGTGAAATTCGTTCTAAAGGTAGAAGTAAAAATATTGTTTATGCTAGAAGAATTGCAATTTATATTTGTCGTAATTTAACACAAAGTACAATGCCTCAACTAGCCCTTTATTTTGGGATGAAAGACCATACAGCAATCTCTCATACACTTAAAAAAATCAATTCACTCATTGAAACTGATGAAGATTTTAAAACAAAAATAGATGAATTAACAAATAAAATTACTTCATCTTCTTAAATAGACTAAAAAAAAGATATAATTATAAAAGTGAATAGATGTGAATAGAGTTATATATGTTCATCACATATAAATATCTTTCAATATAGGGCTTGGCGAGTGGTATTCACATATTCACTACCCCCTACTACTACATACTAAAAATTATATAATATATAGGACTTTATATGAAAATAATAATTTCTAAATCAATCATAGAAAATATTTTAATTCAAGCTCAACCTTTTTTAGAAAAAAAAGATACTTCACAAATTACTTCTCATATATATATTAACGTATCTAATTCTATTTTAACTCTCAAAGCTACTGATTATGAAATAGGTTATGAAGTAAATACTAACAATGTAAATATTATACAAGATGGTTCTACAACTGCTAATGGTAAAAAATTTCTTGATATTATAAGAATATTAAAAGATGGAGATATTAATTTAGAAGTTAAAAATGATATATTATTTATCTCTCAATCACATTCAAATTTTAAATTACCTATTTTTTCTCATAATGATTTTCCAGAATTTCCATCTTATGAAGGTAAAGCTAGAATATCTATAGATTCTCATTCTCTTATAGAATCTCTTAAAAAAATCACACCTGCTATTGATACTAATAATCCTAAATTTGAATTAAATGGTGCTTTAATAGATATAAAACCAGATTCTATTAATTTTGCTTCAACAGATACTAGAAGATTAGCTGTTGTTAATATTCCAAATAATACAGCAAATGAATTATCAATAATACTTCCTAAAAAAGCAATAGTTGAAATACAAAAATTATTTTTTAATGAAATAGAAATTTATTATGATGAAACAAATCTAATTATTCATTCTGATCAATATACATTTTTTACAAAACTAATAAATGGTAAATTTCCTGAATATTCAAGAATTATTCCAAAAGAGATAGCAAATACTTTACTTTTACCTAAAGCAATAATGATTGATTCTATCAAACAAATAACAACTATCTCTACAGATGTAAAAATTACATTTTTAAATGATGTTATTACTTTTGAAAGTTTAAGTGATGATAATATTGAAGCAAAAACAGAGATAGGATTTAATACAGGTTTTTCTGAACCTTTTACAATAGCAATAAATAGTAGATATTTATTAGATTTTTTAAATACTATAAATAATTCTGAATTTAGTATAGGTCTTAATGAAGGGAATTTACCTTTTATTTTAAGTGATGAAAATTTTAAAACGGTTGTTATGCCGATAGTGATATAGGGAGAAATTAATGGAAAATTATGGTGCTAGTAATATTAAAGTCCTCAAAGGACTAGAAGCTGTTAGAAAACGCCCAGGAATGTATATCGGTGATACTGGTCACCGTGGTTTACATCATTTAGTTTATGAAGTTATTGATAACTCTATTGATGAGGCAATGGCTGGACATTGTGATACTATCACTGTAGCACTAACAAAAGAGGGAACTTGTAAAGTTTCTGATAATGGTCGTGGTATTCCTACTGATATGCACCCAACTGAAGGAATGTCAGCAGCTACTGTTGTTTTAACAGTTCTTCATGCTGGTGGTAAGTTTGATAAAGATACTTATAAAGTTTCCGGTGGTCTTCATGGTGTTGGTGTGTCTGTTGTAAATGCACTTTCTGCTGATTTAAAAATGACTATTCATAGAGAAAAAGAGATTTTTGAGCAAGATTTTAAATGTGGTATTCCTCAAGAAGCATTAGGAGTAATAGGAAAAACTCGTAAAACTGGTACTATTATTGAATTTTCTCCAGATCCAAGTATTTTTACTGAAACTGTAACTTTTGAGTATGAGTACTTAGCAAAAAGATTTAAAGAGTTAGCATATTTAAATCCTTTTATAACTATTATTTTTAAAGATGAGAGAACAAATATAGAAGAGACTTATCACTTTGAAGGTGGTATTGCTCAATATGTTGAAGATATGAATAAAAAAACTTTAGTAGCTGATATTTTTTCATTCTCTGCAAAAATAGAAGATATAGAGTTTGATGTAGCACTTATGTATAATGATGCTTATGATGAAAAACTTGCTTCTTTTGTAAATAATATTAGAACTCCAAATGGTGGAACACATGAAGCTGGATTTCGTGCAGGTTTAACTCGTGTTGTATCAAATTATAATTCTAAAAATGGTGCAGCTAAAGAGAAAGATGTAAAAATCTCTGGTGATGATGTAAAAGAGGGATTAATTGCTATTGTTTCTGCTCGTGTACCTGAACCTCAGTTTGAAGGTCAAACAAAAGGAAAACTTGGAAATACTTATGTAAGACCATTAGTTCAAAAACAGACTTATGAACTTCTTTCTAAATATTTTGAAGAGAATCCTATTCAAGCAAAAGCAATAGTTTCTAAAGCACTTATGGCAGCACGTGGTCGTGAGGCTGCTAAAAAAGCTAGAGAATTAACTCGTCGTAAAGATAATATGAGTGTTGGTACTCTTCCTGGTAAACTAGCTGATTGTCAATCTAAAGATGCTTCGATTTGTGAACTTTATCTGGTGGAAGGGGATTCTGCTGGTGGTTCTGCAAAAATGGGTAGAGATAGAGTTTTTCAAGCGATTTTACCACTTAAAGGTAAGATTTTAAATGTTGAAAAAGCAAGATTAGAGAAGATTTTAAAATCTGATGAGATTACAAATATGATTACTGCAATGGGTTGTGGTATTGGTGAAGAGTACAAAGAGGAGAAGCTTCGTTATCATAAAGTTATTATTATGACTGATGCGGATGTTGATGGTTCTCACATCCAAACTTTACTTTTAACTTTTTTCTTCCGTCATTTTAGAGATATTGTAGAGAAAGGTTATCTGTATCTTGCTCAACCACCACTTTACCGTTATAAAAAAGGTAAAAAAGAGATTTACTTTAAAGATGACAGAGAGATGAATGACTTCTTAATTGATAATGGAGTTGAGTCTTTAGAGGTTGAAGATATTGGGCATAATGACCTTGTATCTTACTTTAAAATGGTTGATCATTATACTGGTTCACTTATAGCATTAGAGAGAAGATATGCTTTAATCAATCTTATTCGTCATTTTATAGAAAACCCAGACTTAATCTCTTTAAATACTATCGATTTATATGCAAAAGTTGAAGAGTTTTTAACTTCTATAAATAACAATATTTTAACAAAAACTATAAATGAAGAGACAAATGAGATTCATATTTTTGTTCAAACTGAGGGTGGAATGGAAGAACTTCTTATAAATGATGACCTTTTCTCAGCTCCACATTTTACAGAGGCAAATTTTGTTTATAGAAAGATTCAAGAGTGGGATTTAAACTTTACAGATGATCCTGTTTCAGAGCTTGAAAATATTAAAGATTATGCTAAAAAAGGTGCATATATTCAACGCTATAAAGGTCTTGGTGAAATGAATCCTGATCAGCTTTGGGAAACTACTATGACACCAGAAAATCGTGTTTTACTTCAAGTAAATATAGAAGATGCAGAGGTTGCTTCTGATGCCTTTACACTATTTATGGGTGATGAAGTTGAGCCTCGTCGTAATTATATTGAAACACATGCCAAAGATGTTAAACATTTAGATGTATAACATATAAATATGCTGCTTCCTGAGACAAAAGAGAGAGAGTACCGTTTTAAATTAGCACTTAGAATGGGGCTTCCAATTTTTGCTCTTGTACTTGCTTTTATCTCAAATACACTTATATCATCTTATCAAAATTTACAAGTATCATTTTATATTGAATCTATTGTACTTTTAGCTATTAGTATATATTTTATTTTTTATCTTATATATAAAGGTTTTAATGTAAGAATTACAGAGCCAATATCCAATACATTTACAAGAGATTTTTTATATAAATATTTAAAAAAAGATATTGAAAATAAAAAAGATTATACTTTAGCACTTATAAGTATAGATAATTTACATGATATAAATATCCGTTATGGTATTCAAAAAGGTGATAAAGTTCTTTTTGAAGTGGCAAAATATATAGGTGAGTATCTTAAAGATAAAAAATTATCTAATTTTCCTATAGGGCATATAAAAGGTGGTGATTTTGTTCTTGGATTGAATGGAAAAAAAGAAGATTTTAATACAATATTAGAACTGTTTTGTTTAAAAAGTAGTGATTTTATGGTTGATGATATTGAAGTAAATATCTCTGGAACTATTACTGATACAACTTTTTCAAATAATTTAGAATATATGATAGAGAATCTTTTTGAATTACAAGAGGAAAATAAAATTAAAAAAGTTATATCTCAAAAAGAAGAGATTAACCCTAGTGATTTGGAATTATATGTTATAGATGCTATGAAATTAAATTCTATGACAATTATGACTCAAGATGTATATGAAAATTCAAATCTAATAATTAAAGAGTGTTTTATAAAATTAAAAAGTTCTAATGGAAAAATATTACATCCAAAAAAGTATATGAAAGTATTAAATAGACTTGGACTTACTGCTGAGTATGATTTTATGGTTTTACAAAAGAGTGTGTTTAATTGTATAAGTAAAGATAATATTAATTTTGCTATAACTATATCTCCTACATCTTTAAGAAATCCTAATTTTTTATCAAAAACTAAAGAATTAATAAATGATAATCCACATGCCAAAGGAAAGATAGTATTTATTCTTAGTGAAATAGAATATTATTCACATATAGATAGATATAACTCTATTTTAGGTTCTTTAAAACGGATAGGTGTAAAAATAGCTATAGATAGAGTTGGTTCTTTGCATAGTAGTTTTTTATATTTAAGAGATTTGGATATTGATATAATTAGATTTGATACATTTTATACAAAAGATATAAAAAATAAAAATTACAATAGTATAATAGAGGGATTAAATGTAATGGCACACTCTAAAGGTGTTAAAACATGGATGAAAATGATTGAAAATAAAGAGATTAGTGAGTTTGCAAAAAAGATAGGTGTTGATTATAGGCAAGGTAAAGAGTTAGCAGAATTAATAAATATAAATGAGGATTGAGTATGAAGTATGGTGAAAAAATAGTAAATGAATTTAATGTAGAAAAAGATTTAGAGATATGGCCAAATGAGCATAAAAGAGACTATCTTATTAAGATGACTCTTCCAGAATTTTCATGTCTTTGTCCAAGAAGTGGGTATCCAGATTATGCTACTATATATTTGGAATATACTCCAGATGAATGGGTTGTTGAGTTAAAAGCTATAAAATTATATATAAATTCATTTAGAGATAAACATGTATCTCATGAAAACTCTGCGAATGAGATATATGAAGTTTTAGAAAGAAAATTAAAACCAAAATATATGAAAGTTGTAGCTGATTATAACCCAAGAGGTAATGTTCACACTGTAATAGAGATAGATAGCAGTAAAATGTAAGGAAATTTAGATGTTTGGTAAAATTTTAGGAAAAAATAAAAAAGAGGCTAATGAGAATCAAGAGCATTCTAAAATTGTAGAAAAAATTTCTAAAATGAATATTTCAGATATGAGAGTTTATGTAAATAATAAACTAATTAGTTTTGAGATATGTGAAGATGGTCTTAATGAAGTGATGAGAAAACTTCTTTTAAAAGATGATAAAGGGCAGCGTTTTATAGAGATGGATGCAATGGATTCTAAGAAAAAGAAAGCTTTTGATCTTGTTCTTATAGTTGCTTCTAGTAAGAAAATTACTATTATAACGATTGAATTAATTCAAGAATTTATGAAACAGTACATAGATATAATAGATAAATTTGATAAAGAAAATAAACAGATTTATACTTCAAAGTTTAAAGATGGACTAACGAAAGCAATGTCAACGATATCGGCAATGACAGAAGTAAATAGAAAAAATATTATTTTAGGTAGCTAAGTAATTTTTTAGCCATTTTTTAGCTTCCTTATGGGAAGTTATCTTTAAATTTATTTGGGCTTTATATGCCTCAGATAATATCTCTTTATATTTATTTGATGGTTCAATTCCACATGCCAAAATGTCTCTACCTTGTAAAAAGGGTGGGGCTTTTTTATTTAATATATTTAATTCTTTTGCTTTTATTTTTATAGTTTTAAAAATTTCTTTATTTATTGTAGGATTAACTGCAGAAGAAAAAATTAAAAAATTTTCAATATTTACTTTTGTTGCAAGTTCTAAAAGTTCGGAATCGTTATAATAATTTTTGAAATTATTTTGTGTAAGTGATAAAATATCTTTTAATATCTTTTTTTCAGTAGTTAAATTCTCTAAAAAAATTTCAGTCTCTTTTATATTAAATTTATAACAAAGAGTTGCTAACGATAAAGTTATGTTAGTTTTGTTATTGTTAGTTTTAATTTCCGATAATTTATCAAGTGCTTTTAAAACTTTTTCTAAATTTTCTTTTGTTAATTTATCTAATGGTTTTAAATATTTAAGTGCATTTAAATTTTTTAATAATAAAAATCCAGTAGATGGTTTAGTTGATTTAAGAATTATTTTTTTTATTTCACTAAAGATTCTTTCTTGTGGAAGTTCATCTAAAATATTATCATCACACATTTTTTTACAGATTCTAAAAAGTTTTTTATCTATAGTTAAATTAAATCTACTATAAAATCCAACGGCTCTAAAAACTCTGAGAGGGTCTTGTATAAATTTATTTATATCTACAGCTTTTAAAGTTCTATTTTTTAAATCGTCTAAACCATTAAAAGGGTCTAAAATCTTTTTTAGTGTTACATCGTAACCTATAGCATTGATCGTAAAATCTCTTCTTGAACTTGCAGTTTTAAAATCTAAATTTTCATTTATAATAATATCAAATCCACGATGTCCAGATGAAATTTTATTGTCAATTCTAGGCAGTGAAAAATCAATTTCTTGATTTTTTAGTGATAATTTACAAACACCAAAACTTTTCCCAACACTATTCACCTCTCCAAACTCTTCTAAAATCTTTTCTAATTGTTCAAATGAGTTTATTCCATAAAGTTCAACATCAATATCTTTAGAACTAATATTTAATAAATAATCTCTAATATAACCACCAACTATTATTGATTTTATATTATTTTTATTTAGTTTATCAAATATTATTTGTAAATAGTTTGGATATTCAAATTTAATTTTATTATTCATATGATTTCATTCTTTAATTTATTTATATTATTTACTCATTGATTTATATAATTTATAAGTATATCACGATTGTAATCAATTTATAATTTTTATTTGGGTATAATCGCGAAAATTTTCCAAAATATGAAGGAAACCCTAATATGCAAAAAATTAGAAATATTGCCGTTATCGCACACGTTGACCACGGTAAAACTACGCTGGTAGATGGTTTACTAGAGCAATCTGGTACATTTGGTGATCATGAACAACATGATGAAAGAGCAATGGATAGTAATGATTTAGAAAAAGAAAGAGGAATTACAATTCTTTCTAAAAACACAGCTATTCGTTATAAAGACCATAAAATTAACATTATCGATACTCCAGGTCACGCTGACTTTGGTGGAGAAGTTGAGCGT
>JAIOSY010000043.1 GCA_021107375.1 Sulfurimonas sp. | reverse complement strand
TAGCATCAGGATATAATCCAGTTGTAATAGCTGCACCTGTAAATGTAGAAACATTTTGTGCATATAATGTATCAGCTGAGAGTTTTATATTTTGAAGTGCATATAGTTGAGACCAGTCAACACCTGTGCTTTTTTCTTCATTCATTGTAACTGAAAGTAGTTGAACATCGATTAGTACTTGTAGTTGAACTTTCTCTTGTAGTTATTTTAGGTATTTTTCAAATCTAGTCATCTGTTTAATAGTAGATGTTACAGTAATAAGACCAGCATTTTTATTTATAATAGGTGCATCTGCGATATAAGAATCATGTGGTCTATTTATAACATTTTGAAATTCTAAATCTAACTCTTCCCAAAATTTTACTTCATCATTTGATTCTATTTTTGTTCCAGATTCCGAAGTAGAAGCACTATCAGAATCATCTGAAGAATCACTTTCAGTTATTCCACCAGAACTAAGCATTATATTTGTACTTGCTGAACCTTTTCTTGTAGATAAAATATAGTCAATAGAGAATATTTTAGTAGTTAAGTATGAAATTTTCAGTATGTTGTTCTCAAGTGTATATGAAAGATTGTTTTCTTTAAGAACTATATTTAAAACTTCATCAATAGTTAGATTTTTAAGATGTGTTTTATTTAAAGTTGAATTTAAAAATTCGTTCGCAGTTGGATCACCAACTACAATAGTAAATTCACACTCGTCACTAAGCTGTTCGACAAAGTCAATAATCTTAGTTCCTTTGGTAGAACTAATACTAAACAGTTCAAATGAACAGTCCGCAATAACATTAGTAGATAACAGACATGTTAAAAGTGTGCCATATATTGTTGATTTTAATGTTTTCATAGTTAAGTCCTAATTGTTTTTAAATTTTAAATTTTTGTTTTTACTATCTGTTGTTAGAAGCAATTTTTTCTTTTTGTAAGAAAGAATGATATTCGTTCTATCAACATTACTTAGAGTATACTTTCCTACTCTATCTTTTAGTTTATACCATTTTCCATTTATAAGTGCTGAGTTGTTGATAATTGCATCAAGAACAAGCACTTTAGCTTTCTTAGCGACTTTATTGGCATTTGATGGTAACTTTTTCAAACTACTTCTAGGTTTTGAAACTCTTTTACCTTTTTTAGATTCATCTTTATTTTTCTTTAAAAAAATAAATGGATCTCTAGCCGCATTTATTTTAGAACTACTAATCCCATCTCTTGGTGGTTTAATAGCTTCAATTTGCTCATCAACCCACTTTAACTCATCTGCAAGAGTTATAGATGAAAGTAGTAAGATTAGAACTGTTAATAGATTTTTCATTAGTATGTAATCCCCCAAACTGAAATATTTAAGTCACTAGTAAGTTTATCTTTTGCTTGAATATCAAAAGTATGTAAATCTACAACTAAGTCACTTTGTTCAAGTGAATTTATAAAGTTAATAGTATTTGCATAATTACCAGTTGATTTTATTGATATATCTAGTATATGCCCAAATGAACCATCATTGTTTGCATATTTGTTGTTGAAATCTAAGATTTTAACACTATTTGTCTTTGCCTTTTTAGATATTGAGTGTAAATACTCACCCCATGTTACCTCATCATAAACAAGTGATGAGATCTCTTCTATCTTCGTTTTTATATATTTATTACTCTCTTTATATTCTAACATTTGTTTTTTAGCTCTTATTGTTTCATTTTCAATTTGAGTTATTTTAGTTTTTGGATTTTGTTGCAAGTAAATATTATCATTTACTATTTTTTGTTTTACTGCAAGAACCTGAGCCCTTTTGGCTTTAAAATCTGCTTCTGCTGAGTCCCAAAAAAGTAGATATGAAAAAGCAAAAATAGCTGCGAAAATCATAAAGTAAGTCATATATATATCTTTTTGACTTTTTTCTTTAAAATATAAATCTATACCCTGTAAATAATCTTCAATACTTGTTTTCATAATATATAAACCTTTAACTCACTGAAGTAAAGTTTCTGTTCTTTATCAAATGAGATATTTTCAAGTGAAAATTTAAATTTTCTTTCATACTTTTTAGTAAGATGCTCTATAAGTTGAGTAATCTTTTTATCTTTAGATGATATTAAATTTAAAGTAAATTTTTTCTCATCTTTTTCTTGATCATACTTAATAGTATCAATTTTTACTGCATACTTATTTAAGTCATTAATTAATGATGTAATAAGTTTCGCTTTCATTGGATAGTTTACTTTTACATCATGAATTTTAATAAGAGTATTTTTCTTATCAACATAACTTTTTTCCTCTTTTTCAAGAAGAATCATAGCTTTTTCTCTATCGGCTAACCTACTTTTTATTGTAGCTTCTCTTGTTGTCTTTATATTGTGTACTTCAATATATTTTTGTTGTCTTAATTTATATTCTAACTCTTGTGAATATAATAAAATCCAGTAAGTTATAGGATATGCAAAGGCAATCAAAATTGATGCAATCACAAACATAATTAACTTTCCACTTTCTCTTTTCGTAAACTTAGGAGGACGATGAAAGATTGAAAAATTACATGAATATTTATCTTCATCTGCTAATGCTGCCGTAATGTGCATTAAGGCATGAATTTGGTCTATATGATTATCTTCACTTTCAAAACCATAATCAAAGTTAAAATCACTTGATTTTATACTAAGTTCAAATTCTGCTATTTCATATAATTTAGAAACTGTATTGATTTGTGAACCTATATATATATGTTCAACTTTTTCAATATTAAAGGCTTTTTTTGTATATGTTAAAATATCATTGATATTTGCAAAGATTTCTTTATATAGCTTTAAAATATGTTCTTTATAATCACTTGTTGTACTTTTAAGATTTTCTGTAGATAAAAACTTACAAAATTCTTCATATTCTATTCTTTCACCATATAATTCACAAAATCTTTCATACATATTTATTAAAGAATATTTTAATGATTTAGTATAAACAAAATCTTTTTCATTATAAATCGTCAAAAATGCATCATTTTCTTCAAAATATATAAAACAATGTATTCCATTGTCTTCAATAATATCTTTAGAATATAAAGATTTAATAAGCAGTGGAGAGGGAGTGATAACATCAATATATTTGATTTTTTCAACTGTATCTTTATAAATCTCAGTAATTTCAAGAGGATCTACGATAAAAACTTGGAAGTATCTGTCATTGTCATCTAGATTATTAAATGTCTCTATATACTGAACTTGATATTCTACTGCCTGATCTAGACCTAATTCATCATATACCTTAATGTTTATGGCATCAAGCACATCCTCTTCAGGGATGTTTTTACTAATCTCTATTTGGTTATTAATAAAACTATGAGTATCCAAATATGAGACAGCAAATTGCTTTTTCGAAAATGTAGCCGTCTTGGTGTTTGTTAAAAAATCAGCTACACCAATAAAATATTCATTATTGTATGGATTAACTGAAATAACACTCGTAAAAGAGTCTAACTGTTCTGCATTCATTAGCTTACAATCCTATTTAAAGTTGAAACTATCGACATGTAACGAAATCTACTACCTTTTATGTCAATAGAAAACTTTTTATTTAAAGCGTTTAGATTAAAACCTAAACTCCTTACTCTTTAAGTCTATCTGAATAAAGCTTAAACTTTTTTGTATATAAGATAAATTTAATTAAATATTATTATTTATTACCAAATTACTATTTTTCAGTAAAAATTTTAAAGTTATTATTTTCATCAATTTTTACCATTAATATTTTATCACCCTCAAATTTGAAACTATTTGATGTATAAAATTCTTTAAATGTAATTTGAAAAATATTTGAACTATTTGGATATGGAACTACATTTATATTATTAAAAATAATTTTTTTCTTTTCACCTTTTTGAAAGATTCTTGTTTTGTATTTTATGAATTTTGAATACTCCATGCCATCATCTCGGATAAAATCAGTAGAATAAAATGATAAATATTTTTTTGTATTATTATATAGCCAGTTGTATCTCCATTCATATAATCCAGCCAATAATTTAGAAAAAGTAGTTTTTGGAATTTTTTTAATAGTGCTAGAAGAGTTAATAATAAGCATAGTAGAGTCTATATCTATATGTTTATCCAAAGTTTCTAGGTTTGAATTATCAATAGCTATACACCCTTTAGTAAATGTATCCCTTTTTTGTTCCGCTGGAAGACCATGTATCCAAATGCCAGAACCATTTTTTCCTCTAAATTTATCATAAATATTTGGGTAAGATGTGACAAAGGCTAAGGGTCCATAAAAAGAATCAAGTTTTGATATTTTTTTAGTTAATTTATATATACCAAGTGGTGTTTTTAAATCTCCCTCTTTTTTTTTATCTCCCTCTATCTTTCCAGTAAAAGCATTATAGTCTTTTAAAATAGCAAATTTTTTATTTTCATTTTGTTTATAAAGGGTAAGTGTTGATTTGTCTTTATCACAAGTTAATATTGTTGAGTAAGATTCAGTGTATCCAAATGTAGTATCAATATTTTTAAGATAATCATCCCAGTATTTACTATTTGTTAGTTCTAAATCCATTTGTTTTTCTAAGTTATCTACACCATTAATTCTATAGTTTGTTAATATTGGATTAGCATAAATTGAGATATTTAGCAGTAGAATAATAAATGTTTTATTTAACATTTTCATATCCTATCTCTTTTAAAAAGTTTTTATCTTTTGTCCACCCTTTTTTAACAACAACTTGAAGTTCTAAAAAGGCTTTTTTTCCACTTAGCGTTTCTATTTTCATTCTAGCGTAAGTACCTATTCTTTTTATTGATTCACCACCCTTACCGATGATAATTCCTTTTTGGGACTCTTTTTCTATAATGATAGTTGCATAAATTTTATCTAAATTCTTATCTTCTTCAATTGAGTCGATTATAACATCTGATTCATATGGTATCTCATCACTTACATTATCAAAAATACCCTCACGGATAAATCCAGCATAAATATCACGAACAAGTTCACTAGTTAAATCATCTGGGTCAAATAGGAAGGGAGACTCAGGAAGGTTTTTACTAATTACTTTAAGTAACTCTTCGTGTCCTATTTTTTTAGGGATTGCTATTGGAATAAGTGCTTCAAAATGCTCTGAATATTTATTATAAGAGGCGATTCTTTTAAATAGTTTATCTTGTTTAACTTGGTCAATTTTACTGATAACTATAATATGT
>JAIOSY010000289.1 GCA_021107375.1 Sulfurimonas sp. | reverse complement strand
AAAATTTGTTTTAGTTCTATCTGGACTTACTGATGTCGGAAATATAGGTGCAATTGTAAGAAGTGCTTATGCTCTTGGTGTTGATGGAATCATCGCATGTGGAGTGAAGCAGTTGCCTTTTGATGGGATAACTCGCTCAAGTACTGGTGCTTTATTTGATATGCCTTTTGCGATTGAGCAAAATGTTCATGATGTTTTAAACGATTTTAAGATGTCTGGTTTTACTACCTATGGAGCAGAGATGGGTGGAGAAGATATAAGAGATGTTGAAATTGCCGATAAACGAGTTTTAGTTCTTGGTAGTGAGGGAGAGGGTCTTAGTTCTCGTGTAGTATCAAAGCTTGATAAAGTTGTCAGTATTAAAATGGCACATGAGTTTAACTCACTAAATGTTAGTGTAGCAGGTGCAATTTTAATGGATAGAATGAGAATGGGAGATTAAAATTAATGAATGATGCCATAAGTATTTTAAAAGAGTTAGGTGTACAAAAAATTCATAATGATACGCATATATCTAAAGAGTATATTAAAGCTGTTATTTATGAAAACTTTGATGGGCTAAGTAGTGTTCAGTTTAATGGTTTTATATCTATAATCGAGAGAGAATATGCTTTAGATTTAAGTGATTTAAAATCTAAGGGGAAAGCCTATTTTGAAGAGCAAAATATTAAATTTCCAGAGGAGAAAAAAGTTTTTGTTATACCTCAAAAAAATAAAAGTTATGGAAAATTTTATTTTACTTTAGTTGTTTTAATCTTTTTATCATTTTTATATTATATTTTTGTGTATTCGGCTTCAACGATTATTAGCATAGATAAAATTGATGATACAAAAATTCAAAATGCACAAAAAAGTATAACTGAAGCTGTTGAAGTAGAGAGTGTTGTTAGCGATGTTAATGAGACAAATAGTTCAAGTGAAATAATAGTAACAGATTTAAATGCAACTACAAAAGTTAAGAAGATTGAAGTTATACAAGAAGAACTTAAAGAAGAGGTTTCAGAAGAGGTTTCAGAAGAATTGAGAACTCTTAAAATTCTTCCAAAAAATAAAGTTTGGGCTGGATATATAAATATTGAAACAAATCAAAAATATCAAAAAATATTTAGAAAAGAGTTTGCTCTTGATATAGATAAAAACTGGTTATTACTTTTTGGTGCTGGAACAGTTAAATTAGAGATTAATGGTAAAATTGAAAAATTTTCATCAAGACAAAATTTACGCTTTAAATATGTTGATGGTAAATTTGAAAAAATTACGGTAGAAGAGTTTAAGAGTTTAAACAAAGGTCGTAAATGGTAAAAATATTTTCTATATTTTTACTTTTAATCTCTCTTGCTTTTTCTAATGAATTTGCAGAGGATTCACTTTTAATACAAAAGGTAAAAACTTTTGTTAGTGAAGATTCATTTGTTAAAAATAAAGATTTTATTAAACTTATATTTTCTCCAGAAGGGAATTATTATAGACAAGATAGAGTTGATGTTGTAAGGGTTGTTCAAACACTCAAAGAGAATGGACTTTTAAACCTTTTTTTTGATAAACCTCAAGAGTTGAAACTTAGTTTTAAAACGAATGGTTCTCCACTGTTTTTTGTAAAGGTGATGGGAGATACTCTTCGTAATATTGGTTACTATAGATATGTGACTAAAGAGTCAAATCTAAATAATTCTGGATTTACATGGGTTATTTCATTAAATGCAGAGTATGCAACTGATCCATTAATCTTACAGCAAGAGTTAAATAAAAGTGGTTGTAGCGTTGTTGATATATATAGACTAGAAACTAACAATTGGGAATATAGTATCGATATGAGCCGTGGATATTTGAATGTTGCCACTCTTGAAGATTCTAATGAATTAAAGTTAAAAAGATCGCTTTATGCTCATTGGTTAAATGTTTCTGATATTAAAACTTTAAAGATAAAAAGTTCAATGAGGGATAGATGGTATCCACATATTACATATTATGATAAGCAATTACATCTTTTAAAGGTTATAAAAAAAGATGTAAAAACAAGAACTCTTTCACTTGTAATTCCAGAGGATGCAAAGTATATTAAAATTTCAGATATTTATACTTTAAAAAATGTGAAAGATAATCTAGTTTTAAAGCCAAGTGGCTCAAAATAATAAATAATTTAAAAGGTAGAAATAAATATGTTTGATGAAATTCAATTTGATAGAATGAAAAGACTTCCAAAGTATGTATTTGCTGAGGTAAATGAACTTAAAATGGCAGAGCGTAGAGCTGGTGCTGATGTAATTGATTTTTCTATGGGAAATCCTGATGGAGATACTCCTGAGCATATTCGTGAGAAGCTTGTTGAGTCTGCTCAAAAGACTAAAACTCATGGTTACTCAACTTCAAAAGGTATTCCTAAACTTCTTAAAGCTATTGCTGACTGGTATGAGCGTCGTTATGATTGTGAGCTTAATCCAGAAACAGAATGTGTAGCTACTATGGGTTCTAAAGAGGGTTATGCTCACTTAACTTATGCTATTACAAATCCAGGTGATGTTGCTGTTGTTCCTGATCCTACTTATCCTATTCATGAGTTTTCTTTCATACTTGCTGGTGGAAATGTTGTTAAGTTTGGAATTGAGTTTGATGAAGATTATAAACTTGATGAAGATAAATTCTTTGAAAACTTAGATAGAGTTTTTAAAGAGAGTTCTCCTAGACCAAAATATGTTCTAGTAAACTTCCCGCATAATCCTACAACTGTTACCGTTACTCAAGAGTTTTATGTTCGTCTAGTAGCGATGGCTAAAAAAGAGCGTTTTTATATTATCTCCGATATCGCTTATGGAGATATAACTTTTGATGGTTATGTTACTCCATCTATTATGAGTGTTGAGGGTGCTAAAGATGTGGCAGTTGAGTCATTTACCCTTTCAAAATCTTATAATATGGCTGGATGGAGAGTTGGTTTCTTTGTTGGAAATGAAAAACTTATCGGTGCCTTACAAAAAATTAAATCGTGGTTAGATTATGGGATGTTTACCCCTATTCAAGTTGCAGCTACTGTTGCACTAAATGGTGATCAGCAGTGTGTAAGAGATATTACAGATAAGTATGACCATAGACAAAATATTTTAATCGAAGCATTTGATCGTGCTGGATGGCATATTAGAAGAAATCAAGCATCTATGTTTGTTTGGGCTAAACTTCCAGAGTGTGTAGAGCATTTAGGTTCATTAGAGTTTAGTAAAAGACTTTTAGTTGAAGCTGGTGTTTGTGTAGCTCCAGGGATTGGTTTTGGTGCTTATGGTGAGAACTATGTTCGTATTGCATTAATTGAAAATGATAATAGAATTCGTCAAGCAGCAAAAAATATTAAGAAATTTTTAAAACAGTTTGAAGAGGAAAAATAAGTATGATTAAAGTTGGAATTATTGGTGTTGGAACTGTTGGGACTAGTGTTGCTCAGATTTTAGTTGATAATGCTGATGTTATCTCTGCTCGTGCTGGGACTGAGATAACTGTTAAAAGTGGTGTTGTTAAAAATCTTTCTAAAGATAGAGGCTTAGATATTATTATTACTGATAATGTTGATGATGTTTTAAATGATCCTGAGATTGATATTGTAGTTGAACTTATGGGTGGAGTTGAAGAGCCATTTGAAGTTGTAAAAAAAGCACTAAAAAGTGGAAAAGCAGTTGTAACTGCGAACAAAGCACTTT
>JAIOSY010000091.1 GCA_021107375.1 Sulfurimonas sp. | reverse complement strand
TATTTAAAGATCAGTATAAGTATCTTATTAAAGAGTGGCAAGAAAGAGTAGATGCGAATTGGGATTATCTAAATCGCCGTGAAGAAGCAAGAGTTTAAAAGAAAACTTCTAGCTTCACTGCATTTTGCACCGAACTAACTTACGGCATACTATAGTATAGCCTTAAAGTGAGTTCAGCACAAACTACAGCAAATCTAAAACTTTTAGTTTTGCTAGTTATGCATCCACATCTACCCTCGTTCCCATGCTTCGCTTGGGAATGCATATATTAGTAAGTAATTCTTCAAAAACTAACTCCACAATTTCAACCAACATAAATCAAAAAACGATAAAATACTTGTATGAAAAAATAAAGTACACAAGTGTACTGGGCTTTCTGCCGAAGAAAACCTAGTGTTAACGCAGGTAGCGGAATTACTTCCGATACCGTGATAAATAGAAGGGGTTCCCTTCATTTTATAAAATAAAATTAAGGAAATTACCTATGCCATTATTAGACTCTTTTACAGTTGACCACACTATCATGCCAGCACCTGCTGTTCGTAAAGCTAAGGGGATGAAAACACCAAGTGGTGATGATATTACAGTTTTTGATCTTCGTTTCGTTAAACCAAATAAAGAGATTTTATCTCAAGAAGGAATTCATACTTTAGAACATCTTTTTGCTGGATTTATGAGAGATAATCTTAACTCTAAAAAAGTAGAAATTATTGATGTTTCACCTATGGGTTGTAGAACAGGTTTTTATATGTCAGTTCTTGGTAAGCCAAGTGAGAAAAAAGTTGCTGCTGCTTGGAAGCAATCTATGAAAGATATTTTAAAAGTTAAAAGAAAAAAAGATATTCCAGAGTTAAATGTATATCAATGTGGTACTTATAAAATGCATTCACTAAAAGATGCAAAACAGATTGCTATAAATGTTTTAAACAAGGGTATAGGGATTATGAATAATAAAAAACTTGCTCTGGATTTATCTAAAGTAGGACAGTAAATAGTGTATATTTTATTACCTATGGACTCAGATAATGTTCAAGAAGCAAAACTGACAAAGCTTGAAGATGTAAAAATTTGGGCTCAAATACTTGTAGAAGAGGGTCAGATTGTAGAGATTTTACATTCAAAAGAAAAAGATGGCTTCAAGAACTTTAGTGAGTGTGTAGTTGTAGCAAATGACAATGAATATGTTTGGCCATTTATGGAACTTTCAATGATGGTTTTAGTTGCTCATACTCAAAGAAATATAGATGATATTGTGGAAGCGTATCTGTTTAAAGAACTTCATGATTTAGCTTACTAATATGAATTTAGAACAATTTTTACAACTCTTCAATCCACTACCAGGTGATCATGATGTGGCTACACTTATTCATACTTAGAAATTAAATAAATCTAAGCTAAAATAAAAGTATGAAGAGAGTAGAAAATATGAAAAATAGTCAGTACACAAGAGAGTTTAGAGATTCAACAATACAATTGGTGTTAAATAGTGGTGATTCAGTTCTAAAAATTGCTAAAGATTTAAATGTAAATCCTAAGACAATTTATAATTGGATGAATGAATATAAAAAGACGAACCAAGATACAACTAAACCGATAACCAAATCTACTAAAGAGAGTTTAGAACAAGAGAATAAAAGATTAAGAAGAGAAACTAAACTCCTTAGACAAGAGCGTGATATATTAAAAAAGGCAGCAGTATACTTTGCAAAAGAAGTTCAGTAAAGTATGCGTGGATAAAAGATAATAAAACGAGCTTCAATATAAATCTAATGTGTAAAATTTTAAAAGTAAATTTATCAAGCTATTATCATTGGATTAAAAATGGTTGTATAGTTAAAAAAGTGGATAAAAAGCTTAATGAGCTGATAGAAATTATTTTTATACAAGGTAGATGCAAGTATGGTACAAGACGACTAAAAGATAAGCTAGAGCGACTATATGGAGTTATTATTTCAAGAAGGCTCATTGGAAGTATTATGAAAGATTTAAATTTAGTTGCAAATAAGAAGAAAAAATTTAAAGTTAATACAACAGATTCAAATCATAACTTACCTGTTGCACCAAATCTTTTAAATAGAGACTTTTATGCATCTGCCCCAGATGAAAAATATGTTGGAGATATAACATATATTCCAACAAGCCAAGGATGGCTTTTTCTTGCAACTGTAATAGATCTATACTCAAGAAAAATTGTTGGCTGGTCAATGGATGATAATATGAAAGTCAATTTAGTTAATGATGCTTTATATATGGCAATAAAGAGTAGAAACCCTCCAAAAGGATTAATTTGGCATACAGATAGAGGAAGTCAATATGCTTCATATTCACATAGAGATTTATTGAAGGAAAATGGCATTATTCAAAGCATGAGCAGAAAAGGTAATTGTTGGGATAATGCAGTAGCAGAGAGTTTTTTTCACACTTTAAAAACTGAACTTACTCATCATGAAATATATCAAACTAGAGCTCAAGCTAATCAATCTATCTTTGAATATATAGAAGTCTATTACAACCGACAAAGAATGCATAGTTCAAATAATAATTATTCTCCAGTTGAGTTTGAAGATATGATGTTACAGAATGAAATAGCTGCTTAGAAGTTTTTATTCTTTGTATGATATAGGGTTGACACATCAGAAATCACTTAATCTTGTACCTAAAATAAGAATAAAAGGTGGGTTTACACAGTTAGATTTACACTCTCATTTTTAAGTTAATAATAGTAGACTTCTGTATCTTTTTTAAATGGTTTTGAATATTGATTTATACTAAAATATCTAATTTTTTTGTA
>JAIOSY010000172.1 GCA_021107375.1 Sulfurimonas sp. | reverse complement strand
ATAGAACAAAACATCAAGCTTGGATGGTTGGAGATAACTCCAAAGATATGTTAAGTGCTAAAAATGCAGGGATTGATTCTATCTTTGCAACATGGGGATTTAGTCCAAATGGGCAACATGATAAACTAATCCACATGCCAGAAGAGATATTAGATATAGTTTTATAAAAGTTTATGATAAAATATCTGAAATATGATTATGGAGTTGTTTATGTTTGGTATTGAATTTTTAGTTTCCTTCTCTTTTATGGCACTTCTTTTTTTAAGACAAATCTCTATTTTAAAACAACCTAACAAGATTAATTATGCACCATTAATGATTGGGATAGGTGCTATTAGTTCTGTAGTTCATTTTATTATACATCCTGATGTAAATGATGTTATTTTACTTTTACGAGAGTCTTTTTTTCCTCTTTTAGTAGCTTTGTTTTTTTATATTATTATGAATATTTTACATCAAACCCAAGAAACTCAAAATGCAAAAACACAGGATGAGTTTACAAAAGTTTTAGTTGAGCAAGTTATAGAGTTAAAAGAGTATATGTTAGATTTGGAAACAAGAATGACAAATTTTCAACTAGAAGATAGAGAGGCACAAAAAGAGATAAGGACTAAATTTATAGAAGATATTAAAGTTCTTGATGCTATACAAATAAATCAAACTAAGTTTTTAGAAAAATTTAATGGGATGGATAAATGGCATGAAGATGTTTCAAAAGAGTTTGAAAATTTTACAGAGGTTCAGATGCCAGGACTTGATAATGTTATACATAAGCATATAGATATACTAAGAGTAGCAGAACAAGACCACTACAACAAACTTAATAACACACTTCAAAAAGCACTAGATAGTAAGGGTGAAATTTCAGAGGATATGCAAGAGTTAAAAGATGATTTACAAACTATAAAAAGTGTTTCTGGTGATATAGCTGATAATATAACTAAACGAACTCTTGAGCAACTCTCTGGTGTTACAAAATCTTTTGAAAATGAAATTATCTCTTTAAAATCACATTCAGAGGGTGTTAAAACATCATTATATGAGAGTGAAAGTAAATTAGCTACGATTAGAGAACAGAGTGAGATGATAATGAAACAGATGCTTCTCTCATCAAAGAAAATGAATGACTTAGAAAAACAAAATAGTGGGCTTCATGATATTTACTCAACTATCAAAGAGTTGATGACAGAGATGGAGATGATAAAAGCAGATTATGTAAAAGCACAATCTCAACTGAGTATGGTTTCAAGTGAACTTAAATCTTCGGAGAGTGAACAAATAGATTTAATGAAAAATCAAATCAAAACATTGGGTGAAGTTTTAACAAAAAAGATAGAAGATTCATTAGATAAACTTCATCAACATTATCATATAGCAGACGATGATATAACTCAAAGTGTACAAATTTTATCAAAAAAAGCACAACTTCAAAAAGGTTATACTCAACTTGACAACTAAAACAATATCATTGGCTTTAGGTAGTGGTGGTGCTAGAGGGTATGCACATATTGGTGTTATAGAAGAACTTGAAAAAAAAGATTATAAAATTAAATCAATATCTGGTTCATCTATAGGAGCTTTAATAGGTGGGCTTTACGCTGTTGGAAAGATGGATGAATATAAAAAATGGGTATTAACACTTGGCTATTATGATGTTTTTAAACTACTTAAACTTTCATCTGTTTCTGGTGGTTTAATAGATGTAGATGAAGTTTTTAATCGAGTTGCCTTAATGATAGGTGATATAAATATTGAAGATTTACCGATAAAATATGTAGCTGTTGCTACGGATATTGTTACTCAAAAAGAGGTTCTTTTTACTAAAGGTAAACTTATTGATGCGATAAGAGCTTCTATAGCAATTCCAACTATTTTTACATCTGTTATAAAGGATGATATGATACTAGTAGATGGGGGAATTTTAAATCCACTGCCCATAAATGTAATCATGAATGATGATACCGATATTAAAATAGCAGTAAATTTAGATGCAAATATGAAGAATAATTATGTTGTGGATGTACCATTAGAATATAAAACAAGAGAAGAACAATTATATAATGAATTTCAAAAGTTAATGAAAAAAGCAGAACTATTTGTACCAGAAAAAATACTTACAATCGTAGATAATAATAGTACAAAAAAATTACAAAAAGAGATAAAACAAAAAAAAGATATATTTTTTATTTTAGGGAGAACACTTGATACTGCCCAAAGTGTATTGTCAAAATATTCTATGCAAAATGATAAAGCAGATATAGTTATAGATATATCAAGAGAATGTTGTGAGTTTTATGAGTTTACAAAAGCCTATAAAATGATAGAGATAGGAAGACTGGCAGCTAAAGATAGGATATAAAAACAAACAGATATAAAGCTTTCATATTCTTACTATATACTCGTAAAATCTTAGGAGTATAAAATTTACCAACTTGTATATTTTTAGTTTATTATTTCCTCCATACTTACTCCATACTTTTTAAATAGTATTACAATAACTTTTATATTTATAGGATTTGTAATGAATATCTTAATTGCTGAAGATGCCAAAGAGACTAGGGAAGCACTGAAAAATATTATTAAATATAGTATTGATAAGACTATAATAGTTTATGAAGCAGATAATGGTGCTGATGCACTTGATATTATTAAAAATAATTCTATAGATATTTTACTCACAGATATAATGATGCCAACTATGAATGGTTTTGAACTTATTAAGCTTGTTAAGAATGATGAAGCTTTAAAACATATATTTATAGCGGTCATTACTGGACTTAGTGGTGATGAACAGGTGAAAAAAGTATTTTCTTATGGTGCTGATTATTATATCTCTAAACCAATTCAGCAAGAAGATATTGTTGCCAGACTGAAGCTAATATATAAACTTGTAAATAAAGAAGAGGTTCAAAGTCTTCAGTTAGTTAGAGATACTTTTAATCCATTTAAAGTTCCAGTAATGATGAACTACTACACCATTTTCACTATTTTACAAGAAGATGATTTGTATCAGATTATTCATCATATCGCTGCTCTTTACCCCGATTCTGACAAAATATTACTAAAAGATTTTATTACACTACTTTTAAAAAGTTATGAATCGTTGGATAATGAATTTGATGGAGCATTTGAGATGATGCTTGAGACATCTGATGATGCAGTCTATCTAAGTTGTACAAACTTAAATTTTATAGATGCTGTAAAAGAGTATGAAAAGACAATTCCTTCAGCATATGAGCTGAAACTTATGTCAAATAGTATGACAATTAAAATTCCTATAAAAGGTGAATAAGATGAAAATTTTAATAGTAGATGATGCTAAAGAGACTAGAGAGAGTCTTCATAATATCATAAAAGTAAAAATTAATTCAGCTTATGAAATTGCTGAAGCTGAGGATGGATTGGAGGCATTAGGTATCGTTGAGTCTTTTCAACCAGATATTGTACTTACAGATATATTGATGCCGAAAATGGATGGTATTCGTTTTACTGCCCTTTTAAAATCACAGTCTGAGACAAAACATATATTTATTGCAGCGATTACTGGATTGAGTGGAGAGGAACAAATTCAAAAGATATATGCTAGTGGAGTTGACTTTTATATTGCTAAACCTTTTCAACTTGATGATATAGTTGCTAGGCTTAAAGTCATCACTTCTCTTATTACACATAAAAGTTTGATTCCAGATGCAAAACCAGCTGTTATATATAACTGTTTTAAAGATGAACATATTAAACACTACTATGTAACTTTCTCCATAACCAAAGAGGATGATATATTTTTAATTTTTGATTATTTTTCGAATCAAGATGTAACATATAATTCCATGCTTCTTAAAGATTTTATGGTTACATTGATTAAAACATATAGAAGAATGGATAGAAAAAATAGAGTGTTTGACTTAATTATAGAAGAATCTGAGTCTTTTATTTATATAACTGTTAGAGATAAGTCTTTTATGCAGGCTATTGAACAATTAGTTGATAAACACAGTACTCTATTGGACTTTAGCAGAAGTACAAATGCGTTCTCTTTTCGTATAAATATTATCTCATTTTTAGATAATGATAAACAAAGTATTCAGCCTATAACAAATTTATATCAACATGAACTTATGTCTGCATCTGAACTAATGATAATCTCTTCAGATGATATTCAAATTTATGTAGATGAACTTAATGATGCACTTTTTGATTATAGAACATTATGTAGTGATGATAATACT
>JAIOSY010000053.1 GCA_021107375.1 Sulfurimonas sp. | reverse complement strand
CTAATTGACAAAGTGTATTCAGTCGATGGATTTGAAACATTAGTACATAATATTGCAGAAGGTTTATCTCTGGATGTGGTAGAAATAGGTGAGTTTGGAATAGTACTCAGTGCTTTAGAGTTAAACAGTTCTTGTTCTAGGAAACTAGATGAGTATCGTAAAGAGTTAGGTGTAGAGGATGATTCTAAACAAGATAGCAGTTCTAAAAGAGCACTTTTATCATTGCTTTTAATTGCTATACCTGCAACATTCTATCCTACAGCTGAAACATTAGAAGAAGATGATGGCTCAGTTGCAAAAAAAGCAACTGTTCAGGAAGTTGTAACTGTTATACGCCTATTATCTGAAAAACTTATTGTAAATAATACTGTTGAATTTGCGCAGTATTTAAAAGATGGAGCATCGTATGTGAACTCGCTGCCAGATATTATTCCAAATCAAAAACAAGATACTTTTTCAAGTATGTATGGAGCAATAAGTATTATTATGAAACACTTGACAGAAGAAGGATTGCTACATTATGAAGATGATATGGATGGTGGGTTTTATAGTATCAGACAAAAGTACAGAGCACTTCTTCAAAACAGATTAGGCAATAGTCTTTTAGAAAGTTTAATGCTGGTTAGGGAGAGTGAAAATGTTACCGATTAATACAGTGTATTTAGATAATGTAGGTTTTAAAGAAGCTTATTTTTCAGATATAAACCTTGATTTTTACAATCCAAGTTCTTCTAATAAAAAATCTTTGGATACATTAATTAGTCTAGAGAATACGGGTGGAAAATCTAGTATGATTAGTTTTATACTAACGATGTTTGTACCGAAAAAAAGCCGTTTTGTACAGCATATTCAAGAAAGTAACCATAAATTTGAGGATTATTTTTATCCTTCCCCTGGCCTTATACTACTAAAGTTAGAACTACCAGAAGATAAAGGGAAACTACGTATAGATGAAAATAATTATCTAATATTAGGTCAATATGTTACCGTATCACAAAATAAAACTAGTCGCTATTTCTTTTCATTTGACTCTACATCCTCGTTAAAGTTTGAGGATGTCCCATCATTGTCAAAAGAAGGAAAAGATTTTAATGAAGATAGCATAACAAAATGGCTTAATGAAGGTCATCAAAATAACTCTACTTTTTTTCATACTGATACTCATCATAAATGGGTTGATAAACTAAATACTATGGGGATAGATACATGGTTAGCGGAAAAGCAAGTTGAGTTTTGTAGTGCAGAAGGTGGTATAAAGGAATTTGTAAATTTTTCATCTGAAGCCGACTTTTTAAAAGAATTTTTTTATATGGCAATCCCTGAAGATACTACAGAAAAAATTAAAATAAGTTTAAAAGACACATTACAAAAATTAAGTAAAATGCCTCAAAATAAAGAAAAAGTCGAACATCTAAACAAACTGTTAGATAACCTACAAAATTTTAAAAAAGAATCTGATAAATATACTATATTAGTAAATTCTTATGAAGCGTCTCAAGCGAATATTTATATGCATTGTAGTGCTCTTGATGAAAAGAAAAGAGGACTATCAGAAGAAGTCTCAGATTTAGGAGAGGCTATAGAAGATATCAAACAAGGTGTTACTGAATGCCAAGAAAATATACAAAATAGTGAAAAATATATTGAATCTTTAACGCTTCAAAAATATATATACGAGATAGAAGAAAAAAGTGATAACTTAGAAAAGAAAGAAAATGCATTAATTAACCAGAAGGTTGAACTTGGTTCATGCAATGTAGCCAGACCTAAGTTAAAAGTTAATTCTTTATCCAAAAAAATTGAAGGTCTTAAGGAAAGCATTTTAAAAGCTAGTGAAGGACTGGAACCTTTACGTGAAATAATGTATCAATATGCATGGGAATATACATGTAAAATAAAATACTTAACTAAATTAGAAGAAAAAGATCAAAAAGAGTTAGAAAAAAATAATAGTGCATTAGATGTAAATATTAAAAAATTTACATTCGAACTAAAAGGACTAAAAAAAAATAATAAGAATCTTATTGAAAATAAATCTATTAATAAAACTTTAATAGAGAGTCGACAAAATGCATTAGATAAGTTAATAGAGGACATGTATGTTGAAAGCAATGAATCAGTTGAAAATAGGTTAGAAATAAATAGAGAAGCGCTAGAAAGTGTTAAAGGTATAATAGATACGATAGGGCAGGATAAGAAACAAAAAAACAAAAATAAAGATTTATTAAGTAAAAAAATTAGTGATATGAGACTAGACAAACAAGAACAAGAAACGAATTCTAGAGATGTTGAAAAAAATATTGCAAAGGAAGAACAAGATCGTTTTAAAATACTAGAAAATATGTTAATAAAACAGCTGAATGATTATGAAAAAGTTGAAGTTATTTCAACGACACTTTTATCAAAAATAAAGAAGCAGTTGGAAATAAACGTAAGTGACATGAAAACAAATGAAATTTTACATTCTAAAATTGAAGAAGAGATACTACTACTTCAAAAAACTGGCTCAAAACTTATTGATGCACAGGTGCAAAAGGTTTTAGAGCTTTTGCAGATAAAAGGGATAAGCAGTGCAAAACTTTTCCCACATTATCTTGCAGATATATATAAAGATGATTCAGAACAGATAAAAAATACAATAGAAAGTAATCCTGGAGTATTTTTAGGAATTGCTGTTAATACATTAGATGAGTTGAATAAAGCTCGATTATTATCGGAAGAAATTAATTTTTTAAGTAGACCTGTTGTAATTTCATTGACGAGTTGTATTAATACTCTAGAAGATTCAGAGAGTGTAGTTATATCTGTATCATCTAAGAAAATTTATTCTCAAAAAGAGTTGCCAGCATATATAGGTGAACTTAAAAAACAAGCAGATGAACTTTTGATTTCTATTGAAGAAAATGGAAATAAAATTGAGAATATAGAGAGTCTAAAAAGAAATTTAACTGAATATTTTAGTAGTTATGGGGATGGTAAAATTGAACAAATTAAATATGATTTTAAGCAGTTGAATATTCAATTAGAAGAACTTGAAATCAGTTTGAACACAGAAGAAGAAAAAGAAATAAAATTGCAAGAAACTATAGAGTTGTTGGAAGAGGAAGAGAAAAAAGAAGAAAGCAAGAAGTTTAATATAAGTACGTTTATTTCTCAGTTAAAGACATTTTACGATCAACGTGATAAAAATCATGAAACAATGAGACAAATATATCAGGTGTTTTCTAATGAATTGGATGAAAATATAGGGCTTCTTGATTCAGCTGTAATCGACTTAACTACTGAAGGGCAGAATAAGATTAATATTGAAAAAAAATTAGATATATCTATGGATACACTTAAAAACTTGTTACAAGAGTTGGATGCTATAACAGTAACATCAGACTATGTTGGAAAAACTATAGATGAGGAAGAGTTAGAATTAAATGATAAATCCAGTTATAAAGAAAACTATGAAGATGCTCAAAATATACTAAGAAGAGAAGAAAAT
>JAIOSY010000280.1 GCA_021107375.1 Sulfurimonas sp. | reverse complement strand
TTATATATTTAAAAAAGGTGAGGCTATCCCTGTATCTCCAAAAGCTTCAAAAGATGCATTTAAAGAGGTATATAAAAGATTGAATGATGGTAAAATTGTAACAATATATCCAGAAGGTGGAATCAGTAAAAGTGCCCAACTTGGAAATTTTTTTAGAGGTTATGAGTTGATTTCTAAAGATTATGATGGAGTTATTGTACCATTTTTTATAGATGGTATTTTTGGAAGTAGATTTGCAAAATATAAACCAAATAAGAAAAAATCTTTTTTTAAAAGAAGAGAGGTAACTGTTTATTTTGGAGAGCCTATTTCAAAAGAGACAAAAGCTGATGAACTAAAAATTATAATACAAAATATGAAGGATAAATATGAAGTTAAATAAACCAAAACATAATCTTTTTAGAAATGGTGGCTATGCCGTTGAGGGTTTTATAGATATAGTGAAAAATGAGACATCTTTTAAGTGGCAACTTCTTATGTTATTTGTTATGGGGATAACAGCTTGGAACTTGCCTATTAGTTTCGCACATGCCAGTATTTTATTTTTATCTTTATTTATCCCTATTTTAGCAGAGGTTATCAATTCTGCTATTGAAAGAGTAGTTGATTTAGTTACAAATGATTATCATATTTTAGCAAAGCAGGCAAAAGATGTTGGAGCAACAATAGTTTTACTTAGTTTAATCGTAACTTCACTTATTTGGGCATCTGTTTTAGCTGTTGCTTTTAAATTAGTTTAAGTATAAAATGAAAATAATTTTTCTTATATGTTTATTTTTTGGTTTTATTTATGCAAATGAAAGACCTACAATAGCACTTGTTCTAAGTGGTGGTGGAGCTAGAGGTGGAGCGCATGTTGGTGTTTTAAAAGTTTTAGATGAGAAAAAAATACCAATAGATTTTATTGTTGGAACAAGTATGGGTTCTTTTGTTGGTGGTCTTTATGCTTCTGGTAAAACGCCACAAGAGATAGAAAAACTACTTGTTACTACTGACTGGGAAAAGCATATCAGAACTGATTTTGTACGCTCTGATACCCCAATGAGGAAAAAAAAGACTGAGTATAATTATCAAGGGAGAATGGGACTTGGAGTTGATGTAAACAACAATATCGTTCTTCCCACGGGTGTTCTTAAAAGACAGCCTATGCTTTTAAAGTTTTTAAAAGAGTTTGAACATGTATCTCATATTAAAGATTTTTCAAAATTGCCTATACCGTTTAAAGCAGTTGCAACAAATATTAAAAATGGACAAAAAGTTGTTTTAGGTTCAGGCTCATTAGCAAAATCTGTTTATGCTTCAAGCTCTATTCCTGGTGGTTTTCAACCTATAAATATTGATGGAATAGATTTAGTAGATGGTGGAGTTAGTGATAATATGCCAATAACTGTCGCAAAAGAGATGGGTGCTGATATTATTATAGCTGTTGATGTTAGTGAGAATTTTGATGAGAATTTGGATGTAAATTCGTATTTTGTAGTTATGGGGCAACTTGTAAATATTTTAATGAGAAAAAATGCAAATGAGTCTATAGCAACACTAAATGATAAAGATATTTTAATTACTCCAAATTTAAATGGATTTGGTGGTCTTGATGCCCATAAATATAAAGAGATAATTCAAACTGGAGTTGAGATAACACAAAAATTATATGATACAGAGTTAAAACATTTATCTATAAGTAGTAGTAAATATATAGCGTATAAAAATAAGCATAGATTGAAAAATCAGTTTATCTCTCCAGTGATAGATAAGGTAGTTATAAAAAATCCAACATATATTAGTGATGAAGTTATTTTAGGTAGGCTTAATGTAAAACTTGGAAATACACTTGATGAAGATAAATTAAGAGAAGATATTATGCATATGTATAATACGGGTATGTTTGATAGTATTAATTATGATTTACAAATAAAAGATGATAAAAATATTTTAAATATTACCACAACTCCTAGTTGGGATAATCATGGAGAGATTCGTTTTTCTCTTGGTTTAGAAGATGATTTTGATGGTCATTCTGATTATTCACTAAAGTTTGGATATACAATGTTTGGTATAAATAAGTATGGTGGAGAGTGGAAAAATGATTTTGAGATTGGTAGAAAAAGAGGGGCATATACTGAGATATTTCAACCATTAAATGCTATGCAAAGGTATTATATTAAACCATCTTTAGTTTATGAAGATACCACTGAGTTAGTCCCTGCAAAAACTGTAGGAATTTCTAAAGATGGCAGTCTTGAGATGGATATTAGACGATATGGTGCAACTCTAAGTTTAGGTGCATATATGTTTGATGGTTATGAGTTTGAGATAGGTACCTCCTTTTTTAAAGATACTATAGATATAGAACTTTTAGATGTTAGAAATAATTATGATGCTATCCCTATTTACGCATCTTTAAAGATAGATAATTTGGATAATCTAAATTTTCCAAATAGTGGTGTCAAAGCAGATTTTGTTTGGACAAAAGAGATGGATGAGTTTGGTAGTGATTATGATTATGAACAGTTTTGTATGAATTTTGAAAAACCATTTAATTATAGTGTGCATAATATAACTACATATTTAAAATATGGTTCTACATATAAAAAAGATGGTGAAACAGCACTTGCAGGTAGTTTTACTCTTGGTGGTCTTTTTAATCTATCTGGTTATGTTCCATACTCTTTAAATAATGACAATATGTTCTTAGGTGTGTTAAAATATAGATATGAGATAAAAGATGGTGGTTTCTTTGGAACATTGGGCACCTCTTTATATGCAGGATTTTCTGCTGAGATTGGAAATACTTGGGGATATAAAGAGAGTGTTAGTTATGATAAAATGCATAAATCGGGAACTATATATTTAGCAGCAGATACTATACTTGGTCCCTTTTATTTGGCTTATGGCTTTGCTGATTCAAAAAATCATACAGCATATTTATATTTAGGAGAAAAATTTTAATGATAACAACTTTAATTATTGGTGCAGGTGGAGTAGGTCGAGTAGTGGTTCACAAATGTGTTCAAAACTCTGATGTATTTGGTAAGATTGTATTAGCGAGTAGAACTTTAAGCCGTTGTGAGGGGATAAAAGCTGAACTTCCACATGCCAACATTGAAGTGCAT
>JAIOSY010000248.1 GCA_021107375.1 Sulfurimonas sp. | reverse complement strand
GTTTTCTTGGGGTGATGAGGCGTTTACTAAGGCTGATAAAGAAAACAAAGCTATATTTATAAGTATCGGCTACTTATCATGTCATTGGTGTCATGTTATGCAAGAGAAAGTATTTGAGAAGAGTGTGTAGATATTTTAAATGATGGTTTTATTTGTATCAAGGTTGACCGAGAAGAGAGACCAGATATAGATAAGTATTATCAAGAGGTTCATCTCCCGATACAAATAGCTGCTTAAACCTCTTACAAACCATTTAAACACAATGGTTTCTTCTCCTTTTATATTTTAATTTTTCTTGTTTTGGCAGTGTATAGGAAGCCATAACTCAAATAAGCGTTCTTTTTTTAAGTAGAAAATCAGCAATATTGCTACTCAACTTTTAGCTGATATTTTTCTGGAAAAAATATCAAGGCAATCAGATAAAAAACCAAAGCTACAATTATAACAGCACTAAAACCAAAATGTATAGAGATTAAACTCGCTCCAAGAGCACTGATAACAGAAGCACATCCGTTAACTCCCCATCCCCATGGTATCAAAGAGGGGGAGTCTTTGGCAAGCTGGGAAAGCCCCATAGGAAAAGGAATTCCCATAGCAAAAGCCAAAGGCGCGATAAGGAGTATAGAAAATAGTATTTTTATTATCTGGGCTTGTGTTATTAGATAGATAAATAGAGTATCTAGTGTCAAACCATAGAGTCCTCCGAAAATAAAAATTCCAAGACTGGCGTAACTTGCAGTTGTTCGAAAACCTTTCAGAGCGGAGAACTGTTTTGAATATCCGCTTCCAAGACCTGCAAAAATAAGAAAAGAGCTTAAAACAACGGCAATTGTGATTATCGGATGCCCTAAAAAGAGAATAAACTTTTGAATAAAGTAGATCTCAATAAATAAAAACCCAATACCCAAAGAGAAGAAATAGATAAGTACATAGCTTTTACCTGCTCCTTCCTCCTTTTTTAGAGTTTTTTTATATTTAAAAAGCGGCAGTATTATCAGTACTATACTTGCAACAACAGCTTGAAAAAAAGATGCAATAAGGATAAGATATCCCCATTCTAAAAGATGAAGTCCTCCTTGATCTTTTAGTGAAAGGATTTCAGAAAGGGTATCAAGTTTGAAGTAGTGATAAAAGTATGGTTTATTGTCTGATGAGGCTCTAACATCAAATTTATAGCTATCAAAAAACTCTTCTCTATCTTGCAAAATAGCTTTAATACTGTTGTAAACAAAAGGCTCTTGAAGAATATTAAAACGATTGGCTTCTGAACTCTGCATACCATAGTAATAAGCCCTGTCAAAAAATCTTTTATCACTAAAATCAGTGAGCTTTTGAATCTCATCTTTATTAAAGAGACCATTTTTTATAATAAGCGTGCTTGTCTGCCAGCCTCTGATAAGCATCAACTGTTTTTGCGGTTCTTTTACCCCTTGATTTTCCAAAGCTTCAAGTGCCATTGCAAAAAGTTTAAGGGTATCTTTTGGAGGTAATTTTATCCATCTACTTATAGAGAGATAACCGTTTGGAGCCAGACTGTTTATAGAGGTTTCTATAGACTCTAGTGTGTAGAGATAGTTTTCGCTAATAGATTGAAGACCGGAAGATGATGCCCCAGAAGAGTCTACCATAGAGATCTGTATTAGGTCGTATTTCTCTTTGTTGGATGTGATAAATTCTCTTGCTTCTGCTATATAGATATTTACATTTTCTAGAGAGTAGATATTCCCCGTAAAATCACCATATCTCTTCTCTACAATCTCTACCATCGCAGGATTTAGCTCAACACCGTCAATCTTTTTTGTATTATGATAAAGAGCCTGTAAAATATCAGAGCCTCCACCTGCGCCAATTATAAGAACCTTGTTTAATTTTTTTAAATGATAAGCAAGGGCGGATGTCTGATAGTCAAGATAACTTAGTTTTTCCAAACTATCCGGGTACTTTGTTAAAACACTCATCCCGTCACCATTTGTAAATATTCCAAGCTGCAGAGGGGGCTCAGTTAAACAAGCAATACTAAGTCCCGGAACATAGCGAAAAGGAACCTGAGTATTTTGAACAATACTAAGAGTTCCAAAAGGTGAGGAGAACTCATCTATAATTTTAGCTCCTTTAATTCTTAGAACCTGACTTAGATCTTTGTATTGACTAAGATTGAGCTCTATTGCTCTGTTTGGGAGAAGCAGTAAAAAAGCAGAGATTGTAAAAATTAGTAAAAAAACTTTTTTAGAGCCGATGCGTAGCTCTTTTAATCCAATAGCAGCTGCTACAACTCCCAACGCTGCAATGATTTGCAAAATGGAGCTAGGAAAAAAAAGGTATAACAGTCCTAAAATTCCAAGACTTCCTAAACCCGCACCAATCATATCTGCTCTATAGAGTCTTGAAATATCTGTTTTGTAACGTATTAAAGCCAACCCGATTCCATTAGCCGCAAAGAAAAAAGGGAGAGTCAAAAGAAGATATATGATAAAAAGCCAAACTATCTGTTTATAATCCCAAAACATCTCTAAAGGATTAAAAGAGATCTCCTGTGCGAATAAAAAACAGACAATAGATGTGACTCCAAATAAAAAGATGCTGGATATATATGCAAAAGGAAAATGTTTAAGAAGACGTTGTTGAAAAAGTGCCAAAAATGTACCGCTTGCACCGTATCCCAAGAGAGCAAGACTTATAATCATATAAGCAAAATGGTGCCATTGTATAATAGAAAAGAGTTTCATCAGAAGAATTTCATATCCTAAAGCCCCGGCAGAGGTTAGAGC
>JAIOSY010000190.1 GCA_021107375.1 Sulfurimonas sp. | reverse complement strand
TGAGAATAATCCATTTAAAAATTTATCACTGTAAAATAGTAGAGCTTCTTTTGCGTTTAAATTTTCTTGTCCAAATGTAAAATTACTTTCTCCAAAGTGTGTAATACTTTGATAAATACCATTGATAATTTCATAGCTAAGTGTTTCAGTTGGGTATAGAACTGCTACGATCCATAACACTAAGTGCCCTGAAAATAGTCCAACGGCTGTCATGATATAGCGAAAAGGCTTTGATAGATTAATTGAATTTTTTAATATGTTGACACTTGATATTGTGTTGAATTTTTGTTCTTGCATAGTATTATCTCCTGTAAGCTTCTTTAATTTCGTTTGAGCTTAGCTGCAACTCTCTTATCTCGGAATTTTGAGTTAATGGAAGCAAAGATACTTTGAGTTTTTTATTATCCTCTTCAATGCTTGAGACAACTAATAGATTGTTTTTATGTGTTCTGAGAAGATCACCGTGTTTGTATGAGCTAGTTTTTTGCATATCGTTTTGAGATAGTTCTAGCTTTCCAAAATATGAGTACATATAATCTTGTGATTTTGATTTAATATGCTCGTCAAGAGTCTTAAAATTACCGTGAAGTGCTATAAAGTTTTTGTTAATAAACTCTTGCAGCTGTTCAGATTCCCATTCAATTTGATTTATAATTTCATTGGTATTATCTGGATTTAATATCTTTTTTTCAATAAGCTCTGAAAAGCTCATGCCTGTATGCCTGATTCGTTGATCAAGTAAAGTAGACTGCGTAGGTGTTAGCCTGACTGTTTTGTGTATTGATTTTATTTCTTTCATATTTTCCTCCTGTTGTTTGATATAAAAGTAGATAGTTATAAGGAGTTTTATTAAAAAAAATAAAGGCTTAAAATATGAATTGTTTTTAAAAGTCTATGTAGCACTGTTTTAAGGCTTAAATAATGGAGTAAATAGATATTTATAAAATAAAGTAGCACCAAAAAGTGCTGTATTACTTTATCGAAACGATAGCTTCATTTAGTGTGCTAGAATCGTAAGGTTTTAGTAACACTAGCAACACCCCGTAGGCGGCAGTGGTGCCCTCCCTAAATAGGGAATGAAGAAATTTTAATTTCTGAATGACAAAGACACGGAGTGTCTTATGCTACTGAATTAATTTATTGGTTCAGTAGATTGTATTGAAGTTGAAAAATAAAATAAAGTTTTATCTTTCAAATCTTTGTCTCATTCCTCCTTTGAGCATATCGTTAATGGTATAGAATGGATAAATTTTATTAAAAATATCTGCTGAAATTTCTTCTTTACTAAGTGTTGAGATAGAGCCAATACCAACTAAAACTGCTTTTGCTAAAGAATGCTCTAGTCCAAGGTTTCTCATGTGTTTTAAAGTGTATCCTTGAGAATCAATGATATAAATATTTAATGAATTTGTAAAATTATCTACATTTAAATTTGGAAACAATGGTATATCAAAACTCATTTTTTCATACTTTAAAATTAAAAATGGAATATCGTAGTCTTGATAAATCACACTTAGACTATTTTTAAATTCTTTAAGTTCATGCTTTGAAATATTTTTCATAACAATAAATACCTCTAAGCCTAAATCACTTCTATTAAAGAATGTTCTGTCTCCACTCTCTTTTTTAAGTTCAATTAGTAAACTTTCTGGAACTTGTTTGTTTATTGAGTATGCTTCTAGCTTATTTTGATTATACTGCATGATTTACTCCTTGACCTAGACTATCTAAGAGATTTATAGCTTCGTCATATCCATTGTTAGCAGCATTTTCTATATAATATATTGCTTCATGATAGTGATCAAACCCATTTATTTCAAGAAGTTCCATTGCATATGAAACCATTGCAAGTTCAAATCCAGCGTCAGCAGATTTTTTAAACCAATAAAGAACTTTATCTTGATCCTCTTCCACAAAAGATCCATTCCCATACATACATGCGAGTAAGTATTGTGCATTTGGATTTCCATTTTTAGCTTCAGGAAGTATTAAATTGTATGCTGCCTCATATTTATGGGTTTGTAATAATTCAACAGCATTATTTAACTTGCATGCTCTGTCTTGTAGCTCATGTAGCCAGTCTTTTTTGTTCTCAATAAGCTCATTTAATTTATCAGATTTCTTGTTGTATTTAGAAATAATATTGAGTATGTTTTCAGAATTAGTTTCATTGATTATAGCTACAAGCAGTTCTTCTGTGACATTGCTATGAGTAATGATAGCTGTGTGTAATAAATTTTGAATTTCTCTATAATCATGGTTGCAATGTTCGGCAATTGTAATCTCAAAATTACATTCGCATTGATTTAAATTTTCTATTAAAAAGTTCAATGGTATTAATTTTTTTAATGTATTTTCAGAAGTGTTAGTATTACATACTATGTTTGCCGCAACTGTTAAGTACTCTGTTGATAGCAAACTATCTAAAATATCAGCAGTAGCATTCTCGTTGAGTGCAACTGCATTTAGTAAATCAAAATCATTTATAGAGATTATATATTTTAATAGATATAAATTTTTTGTTCCATTTGCTAGAGCGATTTGTAGGTTTGCGTTAAGTTTATTAAAACTTTTTTTCTGTTTTTTTGTAACTTTCATTTTAAGTCCTTTATAGTTTTACTTCCTTGTGGAATTTTCCTCAAAGTAGTAGTTAAAAAAAAGCACTTCCACTTTTGAAAGTGCTTTTTATATGTTTATCTTTGGTGTACTTGCTAGAATATTAGCCAAATCACTGTAAGTCACTACTTGATCACCTTCTAAATCCATTATCTTATTCATATATTTTAACTGTGTATGATAAGGAGCTATTAATCCTATATCTTGGAAGATATGGTTAATTGCTTCTTCACTAAAATCTTTTTGAGATTTTTGAGTTAGGCTAAATAAATTTATCTTTTTATATTTAACCTTACCCTCAACAATTTCTTTATCTTCCCCTATGAGTCTAATAGTTCTTTTGTTTAAATCTGACTGTGTAAAGATATTTGCTAAAGCAACAATCTCTTCTGTGTTTCTTTTTAGTTTTAAATTTCTCACACAATTTTCAATATGAGTAAGATTTCGTTCTTTGATTTGCTCAAAGTTCATACTTATCCTTAAA
>JAIOSY010000270.1 GCA_021107375.1 Sulfurimonas sp. | reverse complement strand
AGCAAAGTAGGTAAGAGTTTTCTCCATCTCCTTATCGCCATCTTTTGTTTTAGTGTTATGTACATGGTACTTATGTTCATCATCCATAAGATTTTCATTCACATATGAAACAACCTGTGCTGATATTTCAGCTAAATTTCCATACTTTTCAATATTAAGACTTTTTTGATCAATGATTGAGCATTGTCCCCATCTATGTGGAGAGTGTAATTTATCTTCATAAGTTGGACGAAAAAAACCACTTCCATCATGTAGATTTACAACTAACTTAACACTATCATCTTTTATATAAGATTTAATTCTCTCTACTGTTTCATACTCTGGGTCTTTTTTTGAGAGATGTGCAAATTTTCGATTCATATCACCATATGGACCTCTGCTTCTTTTTATAATAGAGTAAAAATTCAGATTAGGTACAATCCAAACAGAACCCTCTGTTATCTCATAATGAGTAGCCAGTAAAGAGGCAGATATAAAACCACCTGGCTCATCACCTTGAATACCACCAATAACTAAAAGAGTATTATTATTATCTTTACCTTTTTTTATCAAATCAAAATCAAAATGATTGTTAGCAGATAAAACAGTTGATAAAACTACGATTAAAACAAGACTAAATAACTTCCACATGCCACGGTTCAAATCGCACTCCATCTTTATTATTTTTATTATATCGCATACCAATATAATCTAATTTTTGCATTTTAGAAAACTCATAAGTTGAAGCAAAATCTGCTGTAAAATTTTTATATCCCCAACCCTTTATCCCAACATCAAAATCACTGATAGTATGATAAGAATACGCTGGAGGAGCTATACTTATTGAAGCTTTCGTTATGTTGCCTCTACAATTATATATTTTATTTATATATAAACTAAGTTGTTTAACTACATTTCTTACACCAGAAGTAAGAATTATGGTATTTCCAACATCTTTTTTTAGATTTTCATAATCATTCTGGGCTTTACCCTTAAAAAGAAAGTGTCCAGTATAAGATATCTTTTTAACATCTTTTCTTGATATTTTATTATTTATATTTTCGCATGTTTTTGGGCCATAAAAACCATATTGACTTTGATCTTCATGAAAAAGTTTATCCATAAAAGCTATCTCTTTTTTTGTAAAAGCACCTATTTTACGATAATTTCTTGCATAAAAAAGTGTATCATTAAAAGATAGAAGATTAAAGTTTGCAAAGCCAACATACCTTTTTACCCGTTTGAGTCTAGTATTAACACTCACAAGTAATACCCACTCCTCTTTACTTAAGTAAATATCTTTTGTATTTGATGCCATTAGCTCATTTGCAAAGATAGGCGTTAAGGTTGCACATGCCAAAAAATTTCTTCTGTTCATAGGAGAAATTATATCTAAAAATTTAACCATTCCCACATGCCAAAGAGGATATAATGTCAAAAATGACGGAATAACTAAGGAAATATTATGCAAGAAAATGAGCAATTAAGTAAGCACCTAACTTTAGGAGAGATGAACACTCTTAGAGTAGATAGAGATACAGCCCCTGGACTTTACCTTATGGCTGAAGATGAACAAGATGTACTTCTTCCAGGTCAGTATGTAACTGAGGATATGGTTGAAGACACTTTAGTAGAAGTATTTTTATATACAGATTCAGAGGATAGACTTGTAGCAACTACAAGAAAACCACATGCCATGCTTGATGGATTCGCTTTGCTTAAAGTTATAGATGTAGCACCTTTTGGAGCATTTATGGACTGGGGTTTAACTAAAGATTTACTTGTACCCAATATGTTTCAAAAAACACCTTTTGTTGAGGGTGAAAAGAGATTTATCAAAGTAGTATATGATGAGCGAACACATCGCCTTGTTGGAACTGAAAAACTAGGTGATTTTTTCGAGAGACGAATTAAAGGTTTAACCGTTAACAAAGAGGCTAATATCCTCATAATAGCAAAAACACCTCTTGGATTTAAATGTATTGTAAATGAAAAATACGAGGGCTTAATTTATCATAATGATATTTTTGAGAAAATAGAGCTTGGTGATGAGAGAATTGCTTATGTAAAAACTATCAGAAAAGATGGAAATATCGACTTAACACTTAGAAAGCCTGGTTCTAAAAAAAGTGGTGACTCTGCAGATAAAGTTTTTAGTATCTTAGAGCAAAACAACGGTATCGTGCCTTACAATTATAAAAGTGATGCCCAGCTTATAAAAGATATCTTTGGACTTAGCAAAAAAGATTTTAAACGCTCACTTACTAAACTTCAAGATTCTGGTAAGATAGAAGTTAAAGATACTGGTATATATATAAAGGACTAAAGATGGCAAAAAAGAAAAAAAGTATAGAACTATCCGATAAAAAAATTAAATTTACTATAGATAAGAGATCATTTAAAGCTATTAGATACTATCCAACCGCAATGACTTTAGATGTTATGGCATTTGATGAAGATGGTGAAAAATTGGGGATGCAAAATTTAGCTTTTGCTCATATTCCAAAAGAGATTAAAAAATTGGTAAAGCCTAACTAATGAACGAAACTTTAGAAAGTGCAGCAAGTGGTGGGGATTTTATTATATGGGTTGCTATGTTTAGTATTTTAGTAATCGGTGTTGGGTATTTAGCTTATATAAATAAAGACATTGAAAGATAAAAAGTCCCAGCAATTGCTGAGACACTTAACATAACACTTCAAGAATGAATTAAAGTGCTATACAGGAGAATCGTAAGAGTATTATACAAGCCTTTTGTTACACTAGTGTTAATAAATTTGTTTTTAAATTTCTGTTAAGATACAAATAAAATATAAAGGAAAAATTATGCAAAAATGTAATTCACTAAAAGAGATAAGAGAAGAGATAGATTTACTTGATGATAAACTTGTTGATTTAATCTCACAAAGAAGTCATCTTATTAGACAAGCTGCATCTTTTAAAAATAGTGTAGATGAAGTTAAGGCAGAAGATAGAATCGAATTTATCAAACAAAAAGTTAGACATAAAGCGATAGAATTAAGTGTATCACCAAATATGATTTCAGAACTATTTACAATTATGATTGATGAGATGGTTGAAACTGAGATTGCAGAGTTTAGAAATACAGATACATTTTAAAAAGTAAAAAGAAACACCACACTTACGCTTTAGCGACGGTGGTGTCGGCATTTAGTGCCAGATCTTTTTATTTATAACGATATGTAATTCTACCCTTATCTAGTGAGTATGGAGTTAACTCAAGTTTAACTTTATCACCTGGAAGAATTTTAATATAATGCATTCTCATTTTTCCAGCAATATGACATAAAATTATATGCCCATTTTCTAATTCAACACGAAAAGTTGCATTTGGTAATGCTTCAATAATCTTGCCGTCAACTTCTATAACATCTGATTTAGCCATTATAAGTCCTTTTTTCTCTTAAGCAAGAGATAATATTTCAGCTTTACCGTTGATAACTGCAACAGTATGCTCATAGTGTGAACCGTGTAAACCATCGGCACTAACAACATCCCACTTATTTTCTAAAATAATTGGTTTTGAATCCTTTTGGCATATCATCGGCTCAAGACAAAAAACCATTCCGTTTTTTATCTTGGGACCAGCCTTAGGATTCTTTCCTTCAAGGTAGTTTGGAATTTCAGGCTCTTCATGAGGCTTCTTTCCAATTCCATGTCCACAAAAATTGTATAATGGAACAAAACCACGACCTCGTATAAACTCTTCCATAATTAGAGAAAGTTCTTTAAATCGCATACCTTGTTTGATTTCACTTATTGCATGATATAAAGTATCTTTAGCACAAGCAATTAAAGCTAGATCTTTATCACTTACTTCACCTACGGGTACAGTAATTGCAGCATCACCAAAATATTCATTAAGCTCAGTTCCAATATCATACCCGATTACATCACCCTCTTGTAGCTTATAATCAGTAGGAATACCATGAATAATAACTTTATTTAGTGAAGTACAAACAGCATTAGGAAAGCCATAAAGACCTTTAAAAGATGGTTTAGCACCATGAGAGCGAATATAATCCTCTGCCATAGCATCTAAATCTTTTAAAGAGGCCCCAACTTTAGTGTTTGTTCGAAGTAGTTCTAACGCACCACCAACAATCTTGTTGGCAGCTCTTAATTTTTCAATTTCGTTAGGTTTTCTTAGCGCAATCGCCATTTTTATAGACCGACCGCACTTAGTGTTTCATATTTGCTCATATAAATCTGAGCCTCTATCTTTCTCATTGTATCAAGTGCAACTTGAACAACGATAAGAACAGCAGTTCCACCAAAGAAGAAAGGAACACCCATCCCCTTGATAATCATAAATGGTAGTGTAGCAACAAGACCAAGATATAAAGCACCAGTAAATGTTAATCTACTTGCAGTTTCATTTAAAAACTCTTTAGTAGCATTACCAGTTCTAATACCTGGAATAAATCCACCTTGTCTTTTTAAATTATCTGCTATATCTTTTGCATTAAATGTAATCGAAGCATAAAAGAATGCAAAGAAAACAACAAAAGAGAATGTCAAAAAGTTAAAAAAGTATGAGTTAGGATTTAATAAATCAGCTATAGCCTGAATAGTAGGGTTAGTACTTGAAGATAAAATTGTCATAGGAAACATCAAAATCGCAGAAGCAAAGATAACTGGAATAACACCAGATAAGTTAACTTTAATAGGGATGTAATTCATCACTCTTTTCTTTTGATTTTGCATCATAGTCTTTTTAGCATATGTAATAGGAACACGACGCTCACCAAGTTCAACATATATAATAATTCCAACAGTACCTAAGATAAGAACTAAAATAGCAATTACTGTTAGAAAACTCATAGCACCCGTATTTACCATAGTAACAGTTTGACCTATTGCAGATGGAATAGCAGATACGATACCAGCAAAGATTATTAATGAGATACCATTACCAATACCACTTTGTGTTATTTGCTCACCAATCCACATCAACAACATTGTTCCAGCTAGCATTGAAACTGCAGAAAGTATTATAAATGTGTTATGGTCAGCTAAAATAGCACTATTTCCACTAGGACCCGTTAAACTTTGAAGTCCAACACTTACACCAATAGCTTGAATGAGAGTAATAACAATAGTCGCATAACGAATAATTTGCATATACTTAACCATACCATCTCTCTCTTTTTTCATTTGACCAAGAGTAGGGAATGTTGCAGCTAAAAGTTCCATGATAATTGAAGCAGTGATATAAGGCATAATACCAAGTGAAATGATTGATAGTCTCTCGATAGCGTTTCCACTAAACATATTCATAAGACCTAATGCATCTGATTGGTGTGAATCGAAGAATGATGCTATAACAGCAGTATCAACGCCTGGTACTGGCACATAAGCCAGTAGGCGATATATAAATAAAAACCCGATTGTAATAAGAATCTTATTAACTAGATTTTTATTCACAATTATTTACCAGTAGTAGTAATGTTTTCGTCTTTAATTTTTGCAGCTAAATCTTTAGCACCTGCTCCAACTAATTTAACGTTAGTAACACCAGCACCAATTTTGTGAACACCACGAATAGATTCCATAGTAATTTCAGCTAATTCAGCAACAGCTTTAATTTTTTCAACATTGATTACATATGGTTTAACTAATCTAGAAGTAAAACCAATTTTTGGTAAACGCTTTGCAAGTGGTTGTTGACCACCCTCAAAGTTTCTTTTTCTTTTGTAACCTGAACGAGATTTCTGACCTTTTTGACCACGAGCAGCAGTCTTACCAGTTCCAGAACCTTGACCACGACCAACTCTTTTACGGTTAGCAGTAGAACCCTCAGCAGGTGTTAAATTTTCAATACCCATCATCTATCCTTTTAATCTGCCAAGTGCTTCAACTGTTGCGCGAACCACTGTACCTGGATTATTTGAACCAATACTCTTAGTAAGAATATCTTGTACACCTGCAAGCTCAAGAACTGGACGCATTGCACCACCTGAGATTACACCTGTACCTTCAGATGCTGGCTTAAGTAAAACACGAGAAGCGTTATACTTATGCTCAATATCATGTGCAATTGTTGTACATTTAATCTTAACAGTCGTTAAGTTTTTAAATGCATTATCAACTGCTTTACGAATAGCATCAGGAACCTCTTTAGCCTTACCAACACCATATCCGATAGTACCATTTTTGTTACCAACTACAATTAGTGCAGTAAAACGAAAACGACGCCCACCTTTTACAACTTTAGTTACACGACCAATATTTACAATTGATTCTTCAAAATCATCTCTGTTAATTTCCATCATGTCTCCTTAAAACTTAATTTCGTTAGCACGAAGTGCATCACCAAATGCAGCGATAACGCCGTGATATTGGTAACCATTACGATCAAATACAACTTCAGTTAGATTAGCTTCTTTTAGTTTAGCAGCAAATGCCTCACCAAGTGCAGCAGCACCTTCTTTGTTTGATTTTTGACTAATTGCTTTTGAATTTAATGCACATAATGTTGTTGCATTTAAATCATCAATTGCCTGTACACTTAAATAACGATTTGAACGAAATACAGAAACACGAGGAAGTGAAGCACAACCAGATATTTTTGCACGAATACGAAGCTTACGCTTTAAACGATTTGCTACTTTATTTTTTAATACTTTTGCATTCATTTTTTAATACCCTCCCTTACTTCTTAGCAGTTTTACCGGCTTTACGCACGATATGCTCTTCCATGTATTTAACACCTTTACCTTTGTATGGCTCTGGTGGACGGAAACTTCTGATTTTTGCAGCTGCAGAACCTAGAAGTTGTTTGTCATGACTCGTTAAAGTAATAACATTTTTTTCAACTTTAGCCTCAAGACCATCAACTAAATCAAAGTTAATATCATGAGAGTGACCAAGTTGAAGATTAAGAACTTTACCTTTAACAGCAGCTCTATAACCAACACCATTAATCTCTAGTTGCTTAGAATAACCTGTTGTTAAACCAGTTACAATATTAGCAGCTAATGCTCTATAAGTTCCCCAGAATGCTCTATGAGCTTTCTCATCTGATTTAGCAGAAAAAGTTAAAACATTTCCATCAATTGCGAAGTCAACATTTCCACGAGTATCTAAATCAACACTTCTATTGCCTTTAGCAAAAGTTACTATATCACCATTTGTGCTAACTTTAATATCAGCTCCAAAATCTACCGGTTTTTTACCAATTCTTGACATACTTCACCCCTACCAGATCGTACACATAACTTCACCACCAATGCCAAGCTCAAAAGCTTTGTCATTAGCAAGAACGCCGTGTGATGTACTTACAATAATAGTTCCGTAACCGTTTTTGAAACGCTTGATATCTTCTTTACCTTTGTAAACACGTCTACCAGGTTTAGAAACTCTTTTCATTTCATTAATTACAGTTTTTCCATCTTCGTTATACTTAAGTACAACTTTGATAGTTTTTTTAACGCCATCTTCGATTACATTACAAGACTCTAAGTAACCTTTTTCAACTAAGATATTTGCCATTGCTTCAACACTCTTAGAGTGAACTAAAGTAGTAACTGGTAATCTTCTCATACCTGCATTACGAACACGAGTTAACGCATCTGATACTAGATCATTAATCATTAATTATTTCCTTATGATGCAGTTGGAGTAATCCAACTGCTGATTGTTAGCAGTATCTTCTTGGATTACCAAGAAGACTTTCTAACACCTGGGATTAATCCCTCATTTGCCATTTTTCTAAAACAGATACGACAGATACCGAAATCTCTTAGTACTGAATGTGGACGACCACAGATTTGACATCTTGTGTATCCACGCACTTTAAACTTAGGTTCTCTTGCCGCTTTAGCGATCATAGACTTTTTAGCCATTAGTTACTCCCTTTAGTAAAAGGCATACCCATTTTCTCTAAAAGAGCAAAACCAGCCTTATCTGAATCAGCAGTTGTTACAACTGTGATGTTCATACCATGGATTTGCATGATAGAATCATAGCCAATCTCTGGGAAAATT
>JAIOSY010000007.1 GCA_021107375.1 Sulfurimonas sp. | reverse complement strand
TCATATTCTCTAAGGTAATCTAATTCAATAGGTTGACCATCTGACCATGCAACATTTTCTAAAGCACCAAATGCACCATTTAAATTAATTTCTCTTAAATGTACTTTAGCTTGAGAGATTGCATAAAGTTTTAAGTAAGATGCTTCAACACTTTTAAGTGGAGCATCATCAAAGATGAATGTTACTTTAAACTCATTTTCTAAACTTCCACTATTCATAATCTGAGCATAAAGAGCAGATATAACTTGAATATTTTTATGTGCATCACCATAAGCTTCTTCTGAGTAAGGAGTAAAAGCAGCTAAACAAGCTCTTAAAAATTCTAAGTTAATGTTACAAACAACTTCACTTTGAGTAAAATCTACTTTTACGCCTTGTTCTTCTAGTGCTCTTACAAAAATTGCAGCACTTCCAAAGTTTTCATCCCAGTTAATTAAAGGGTAAGTAGCTTGAAGAGATTTTTCAGCATTTAACTGTCCTAAATCTATTCTTGCAATACCAAATGCTAAAGGATCTCTATATCCCTCTGTTGTAGTTTTTATATCTTCTATCAGTGCTTTAAAAGCATCTGTTGTTTCAATAGTTATCATGAATTCTCGCTTAAGTAATTTATTTGTGCAATTATACATAAAAACTACTAATGAAAATTTATATATACTACGCTTATGAATAAATGGTTAGAATTATTAAAAAACAATGATTATATTGGTGTTAAAAGGTATATAAAAGAGGGTTCTGATTTGGAAGAGACCAATGATGTTGGTGAGTCGGTCTTGGCATGTGGAATCCGTGCTAGATGTGATTTTGACTTGTTAATGTTACTCATAGAAAATGGTGCTGATGTATATGCCTTTGATGAAGAGGGTGTGTCTATTTTTGATATGGCAATTACATATGATAATTTAGAGATGGTGAATTTTATTATTCAAAAAGGTATTGATGTAAACAAAACTATGCGAAGAAGTGGTTTTACTGCATTAATGGCTGCTGCGTGTTATGGAAGAGTTGAGATTACTCAAAAGTTGATAGAGCTAGGGGTTGATAAGTATGCCCTTGATTCTAAAGGTTTTACGGCTATAGATTTTGCTAGGAAAATGAATAAAAAGTCTGTTTTGGAACTTCTTAATTATGATGAAAATACACCTAGAAATACAAATTTTGCAAGGTAACTAATGAAAAAATTTACCTTGACTTTTGTTATCTAGTGGTTTTCTTTTTTCTTTAGCTAACCACTCTTGAAGTAGGGCTTCTACAACTTTACTTAAACTCATTTTATATCTTTGTCTTGAGTACTTCATAGCATCATCCCAAGTTGCTCTGTCTATAAGAAGACTTCTTGTTATTTCATCTTTTGGTTGCATTTAAAACCTTTTTATGAAGCTTGTAAAAGATGAATGAAATCTTTATAGCTATCTACAATTTTTTGATTTTTTGTATTTATTGTGTAAAATTCAATTGCTTTTTTTCCAAGTCTTGGAATCTCATCTTTAACAGCCCAAGAACTAACAGTTCCCTCGGGTACTTCCAAAATTTCGGCAAGTTGTTTTTGTGTTATATGAAGTTCTTGACAAATACTTTTTACCATATTTGTTTTTTTCTTTTTTGATTTTTTTACAGGTTGAGTAACTAAAACTAATTCAGATTCTTTTTCTATGAAGTCTTCTTTATTTTCATCTAGCCATTTAATTACATCTATTGCACCAAGTTTCCAATCTCTTGAATTTAAGTGTTTAACAACATCTTGTGTAAATTTCAATACATATTTTTTTGCAGTATCTATATCACTAAGTTGATAAAGAATTGAAAAGGCTAATTGCATAGAGGCGGGACCATTATGTCCCCAGTCAAAACCACTTTCTGATTTTGAGAATATTTTATATCTTAGTGGAAGCTCAACTTCACCATATGTCACATACTTACTACCAAGTAATGTTTTATGCCCTTTAAAAGTGTGATTGTTCATATTTAATGTCATCGTAACTCTCTTATATTTTAAAAGTGTAATGCCGATTATTCTTTGTTAGCTCTTTTTTGTTAGTAAAAGAGCATCTATAAACAACATATATGACAACACTCAGCAATAATAGTACCAATAACCAAACTAACATAAGAAAATTCCTTGATTAATATGTAGTTATATCGACATATAAACTAATTATATTAATTTATACTCTATATTTAGGTGTTTTAATTCTTCACAAAATAGATTAAAATGGTGTAATGTATTTGATTTATCAAAGCCACTAAGTGATAACTCAACTGATGGTTTGTTATCTTTAAAGATGGGAAGGGATGATAGTTCTATATTTAAAGGTAATGTTTTCATAAGTGTGATTAGTGTATTTTCACTAGTTTGTGCTAGAAGAGTAAATCTATATTTATCAACTTTTTTTGAGAAAAATTTATTTATAACATCACTAATCATAGGGTGTGCCATTTGAGGAAAACCTGGAACAAAAAAATACTTATCTTCTAGTGAAAATCCAGACATATTGTTTATGGGATTAAAAAGTAGTTTGGCATTTGGTGGTAAATCTGCCATGTGGATTCTATGTGGATATGCTTCATCGCCAAATTTTTCAATAATATCTTTTTCAAACTCCACATGCCGTTGTACTTTTTTGTTGGTGAAAATTTCAGATGCTATCTCTCTTGTTAAATCATCAGGAGTTGAACCGATACCACCAAAAGAAAAAAGTACAGCATCTTTATCATTTTTAATTAATTTATAAATGTTTTTCATAAGTTTTTCATCATCTTTAACAACAATAGAGCTACAAAGTTCATGCCCATATTTAGCTAGTTCACTTTGAACAAATTTAAAGTGCTTATCTTCTCTTCTTGCGTTTAATATTTCTGTCCCAATTATTAGTGCATAAAAATTCATTACTCTTCTTTTTGATAAATTATTGTATTATTGCATAATTAAAAATAAAAAGGTATAAAAATGTCTCAAGCACAAAAACTAGAAGAGTTATTAACAAAAAGTGTTATTCCAGATTTAGATGAAAGATTAGATGAGATTTTTGAAGAGATAGCTGATAATAAAGAAGCTTCAGAGGACGCAAAAGAGGAGATTGAAGAACTTCGTGAATTTAAAGCAGATTTACAAGATATTTTAGATGATATTACTAGTGGTGATATAGATGAAGATGAGTGTACAGAATTGATTGATGATATTTTAGAAGCTCAAAAAGGTGACGATGAAGATTTTGGATTTGTTGAGGAAGACTAGATTTTAATTTCCACATGCCATGGCATGTGGAAATCTAGATGAAACAACTAATTTTTTTTTATTCAGTTGCTTTATGAATAGTACCTTTTGTAGAGCTCCAAGCATTATTGGAATCCTCTTTAACCCCTTCCCATGTAGCAGAACACCCACTACTTAGAGCTAAAATACTAAAAACTGCTAAAAAACTAAAAAACTTTTTCATATAAATCATCCTTGTATTTTCTTTTACAATAACAATTATATAATATTTTTGATTTAATAAAGATTTCCATTTCATAAATATATTTGCATTACTATCATATAATTTTTAGTGGTTCAGAAAAGTAATAGCCTTGAAACTGGTCAATCTCAAATCTTTTTAAAATATCATAAATCTCTTTAGTATGAACATGCTCAGCAATTATTATAACATTGAGTTCATGAAAAAATGTAGCGATAAACTTTGTTAAAATAAAAGCATGTGCATCTACATCTATATTTTTAATCAGGCTTTCATCTATTTTTATATACTCAGGATGAATATCTAAAATTTGTTTAAAATTTGAATAACCACTACCAAAATCATCAATAGCTATCTTTACACCAAGATGACGAAATTTTTCAATGCTATTTTTAAGTATTTTATAATCCTTAATATTTTCACTCTCAAGAATTTCAACAATTAATCTATTACCTATTTTCTCCTCTTCTATTCTTTTATATATACTACTCATAAATGTTTTATTTTGAATATCAGTATATGAAAGATTTATAGAAATAGTGTGTTTATGCATTTTAAAAGAATCAAGCACTTTGTGAATCATCATACTGGAAATTTCACTGTAATACTTAGTTTTGTGTGCAATTTCCATAAAATAGATAGGGGAAAAGAATTTATCTTTACCATCTTCCACTTCCGATAATCTCATTAATGCTTCATATTTGACAATATCACCATTTATATCAACTATAGGCTGATAAACTGGAAAAATACGGTTATCTTCAAGTGCTCTAATAATTCTATATTGCCATTCAATTATTTGCTCCATCTTTTGTGTTGTATCTAATAGTGTATTATAGACTGTATAAGATTGATGCTTGTCTTTTGCACTTTTTAGTGCCATATCAGCATGCTCAAACGGATAGTCTTGTCCCAGTGACATACCAATTGTAGCATTAATATCAACCTCTTTATCAACTTCACTAAGATAGACACTAAAGAGCCTGATTTGCTCTTGAAGATTTTTAAAATCTTCTTCATACTTTTCAGTATCAATATATGCAACTTTGTCTAGCAAAATAAACTGATCACCATTTGCATGGTAAACTTTATAAGATAGTTTATTAATAAAACTCTTTAAAAACTTTGCAAAACTTGCAATAACCTTGTTGCCGGCATCTGTTCCATATAGATCATTAATACCTTGCAGATTATCAATATCAAGAAGTATCAATACATTAAATTCTTGCTTATCATTATCATGCAAAGTAATATTATTCATAAAAGCAGATAAATTCTCCAAACCTGTTAAACTGTCTATATAAACATTACCATTAGTCTCTTCACTCTTTTTTGCAATTGATTTTTTATAAACATGAGCTATTTTTTGATTGTGATTCGCTTCGGCAATTTTATAGATAATTTTATTTAACTGTTTAATATTGACTGGTTTAAGTATATAGTACTCAATCCCTGCATTAAAAAGTTCCAAAAGATATTCTGCTTCATTATATGCAGAATTAATGATAATGGCCTGATTTGGATTCTCTTGCAAGATTGCCTTTGACATCTCAATACCATTCATTTTTGGCATATTAATATCACTCAAAACTAAGTCATATTTCCCTTTACTATAAAGTTCTAAGCCCTCTTCTCCAT
>JAIOSY010000205.1 GCA_021107375.1 Sulfurimonas sp. | reverse complement strand
TATAGGTGTTCTTGCAGCAGGAATTGATGTTCCTGAAACAATGGCAGCTATGAATGAGGCACTTGGACTTAAAGGAGTTTCTCTTGAAACTGCTTTACTTGTAAAAAATAAAGACTTATTTCGAGTAAAACTTCAAGAACTAAACTATCCTATGCCTGTATTTAAAATCATCAATAAAACAAATATAGCTTCACTTAAAAGTATTTTAGAGACTATGCCCTACCCTTTAATAGTAAAACCTACAAACAATTGTGGTAGTCGAGATATGAAAATATTTAATAAAAACTCTCAAGAACTAGAACATTTTGTAGAAGATAAGTTTCAAAAATATGGCTTACTTTTAGTAGAAGAGATGTGGATAGGAAAAGAGCAAACCGTCGAGTGTCTAGTAGATATTAACGGGAAATTTCATAATGGCTTTATAACTGATAGAAATTTTACATTTAAAAATGGCTACCCAATAGAGACTGGTCTTATACATCCCTCTCAACTAGACAATGAAAAACAAAAGTCACTCTTTGCTTTAGCAAAACAAATTACCGAAGATTTAAAGATAGAAGCAGGTGCTGTAAAATTAGATACAATTTATACTAAAGATGGACCACGAATTATAGAATTAACACTAAGACACTCCGGTGGTTTTGATTGTCAATACTTAGTTCCACACTCAACTGGAAAAAACATACTAAAAGCTGCAATATTAACAGCTACTGGAGAAGAATTTAATCCAAGCTTACTTAAAAATACTCTTCATAAATTTGGTACTACTGGATCTATATGGCCAAAGAGTGGTAAGATAGTTAATATCTCTGGAGTAAATGAGGCAAGAAAAATAGAAGGTGTTGAAAAAATTATTATACTCAAAAAAAAGGGTGAAGAGATTAGAGAGTACATAGATTGTGCAGCTAGAGTAGTATATATCATCTGTAGCGGTAAATCTTTACATAAAGCTAAAGAGAGCCTAGCAAAAGCTCAAAACATCATAAAGATAGAAACTTTTTATGAGTAAGAATATAAAATATATCACAGAAATATCTGCTCAAGATAAAAATGCTTTAGAAAATTTAAACTATCAAAATTTAGAATGTAATATAAATTTTAAAAATCTACTTGTCAAAAAGCCTTGGGGGAGTGAGTATCTTCTTTTTGAAAATGAGTTTTGTGCTATTTGGATTTTAAATATAAATTATATGGAAAACACATCCATGCATTGCCATCCAAAAAAAGACACCTCTTTAGTTTGTTTAAATGGTAAAATTTCTTGCAATACACTAAATAATAGCTATAAGCTAGATGTCTTAAATGCTCTATTTTTAAGTAAAAAAATTTTTCATCAAACTCAATCTATATCTAAAGAAGGCTCTTTTATCTTAGAGATAGAAACACCTGTAAATAAATTTGATTTAGTTCGTATAAATGATACTTATGGGAGACAAGGTACAGAGTATGAAGATAAAGAAAATTATACAAATAAAACTAACTTAACTTTAAACTTTTTAAATAAAAAATCAACTAAAATCAATAATACGCAAATAGATTTATTAAATATTTCAGAAAGTTCTCAACTAAATAAATATAATGACAACTCCATAATAGCTATTCTGTCAAACTCATTACATTGTGGCAAAATATTTAGAATTAAAGATATTCAAGAAAATCATATTCCCATAAATACTCTTGTATTACTAATATCAAAAGATGATGAAATATGAAAAATATAATTTTTGATTTTGATGGAGTTATTATAGATTCTATGCATATTCGTTCATTTGGATTTAGAAAAATATTTCAAGACTTTAATACTAAAAGTGTCCAAAAGCTTATAGATTATCATAATGAAAATGGTGGATACTCAAGATTTGTAAAGATAAAATATTTTTTCAACACAATTTTAAATCAAGCAATTAGTGAAAATGAAATTACTATTTATGCAAATAAATACTCTAAAATTATGAGAGAAAACCTAACTTCTAAAACAATTATTATAAATGAAACTATTAATTTTATAAAAAAAATTTATACTAAATATAATCTTCATATAGCCTCTGGAAGTGAACAAGAAGAACTTAGATATCTAAATCAAGAGTTGGGAATAAGTGAGTATTTCAAATCTATTTATGGCTCACCCACACCAAAAATAGATTTGGTAAAAAAGATACTAGAAGAAAATAATTATGAAAATAAAGATACCGTTTTAATCGGTGATTCCATCAATGATTTTGAAGCAGCCAAAGAAAACAATATTATATTTTTAGGATATAATAATAAGACATTGATTAATATTGGTGATTATTATATTTACAATTTTAACAAATTTACAAATGACTACAAGGTTAAAAGATGATAAAAGCAGTAATAATAGTTGGTCAAGGATTTGAAGATAGTGAATTCACATATCCATATTATAGACTTCAAGAAGAAAATATAAAAGTAGAGGTTGCAGTTGCTGGAGACACTAGTGTTAAAGGTAAAATGGGACAGATTGCAGAGCCAACATTAAAATGTAATGAGTTAAATGTAGATAATTTTGATATTCTAATTTTGCCCGGCGGACACGAGGGACCAGACAGAGTAAGACAAGTAAAAGAGGTTCTAGGGTTTGTAAAAGCTATGGATGATCAAAAAAAGCTAATCGCTACCACATGCCACGGTTCATGGACAACAATTTCAGCTAAAATAATGAAAGGTAAAACTGCCACATGCTACAAAGGTATGAAGGATGATTTAATTAACGCAGGATGTAATTATGTAGATGAAGATGTCGTGGTTGATGGACATTTTATCTCAGCTCCTCACTTTAGAAACAATCATCAATGGATGAGAGCTGTAATTGAAAAAATTTAAAAATTTTTCTTCTAAATCCATCTTAGAAAAAGAGTATCTCAAATACTTAAAAAACAAAAATATAAAAGTTATCTCATTTGATATTTTTGAAACCTTAGCATATAGAAAAGTCAAAAAAACCACTAATCTTTTTAAAAATATTGCACGACATAAATTTGTAAAAAACATCTTTTTTACAAAAGAAAATTTTGTATTAGCTAGAGTTGAAGCTGAAAAAAAAGCAAGAAAAATTAATTCCAAAAATGAAGATATAACTTTAAATTTAATTTATAAACAACTACCTTTAAATAAAAAACAAAGATTAAAAATTATTCAGATTGAGTTAAAAGAGGAGAGAAAAAGTTTATATATAAATTATCAAATCAAAAGATGGATAAAACTAGCAAATAAATATAAGAAAAAAATTATCTTAACTTCTGATACATATTTTTCATCTAAAGAACTCAATAAATTAGTTCTATTTAAATTCAATAAACAAGATTTAATTTCCAATATATATATATCTAACGAGCAAAATAAAACCAAAGCAACGGGAAACTTATA
>JAIOSY010000215.1 GCA_021107375.1 Sulfurimonas sp. | reverse complement strand
AACAGAAGTCTCTAACACTTCAAAACTACTAAAACCAGCTCTCAAACACCAATTTTTCAAAGCCCCTATCGTAGGTACAAAATAGATATTTGGTATCTTGGAGTAAGATGATTTTGGACAAAGGCACATCTCACCCTCACCCTCTATATAAAAAGTATCAAGTATAACTTCACCTTTTTTATCTAGTCCTTTATATAACTGTTTTAGCATCGCAACAGGGTCACTTCTATGGTATAAAACACCTAAACAAAAGATAGTATCAAACTTCTCTTCATAAAACTCAACATGCTCAACACCCAAAAGCTCGTAAACTATCTCACTCTTTACAAAATGATTTATAAAATCAAACTGCGTTTTATAAAGAGGAGATGGATCAAAACCTACCAATGACTTTGGCTTATCCTCTTGCATACGAAACAGATAGTAACCATTGTTACACCCTATATCGGCAACTCTTTTATCTTTTAAATTAAAATGGGGGCGAAGTAGATTATATTTTATATTACTTTGCCATTCTGTATCTATAAAAGTGTCAAAAATCTCAAAAGGACCTTTTCTCCAAGGCATTAAAACCTTAGCACTCTCTTTTATGGCATGTGGATAATCTCCACTGATTTTAATAATGTCTCCAATCTCCACATGCCAATCTCCATCAATCAAGTTATCAATTTCTTTACGAAGTGGAACTATATTTTTCCAAGTCATCCATTTTTGTCGCTCTATTCTAAGTTTTTCTAAGTCCATTTTATTCTTTTAATATCTAAATTTTAATATAATTGTATCTAAATTTAGAGATAGGATATTATTTTTATGAGATTAGAGAAAAAAGCTACCGTCGTTTCAACATCAGTTGCAGGAGTGCTTGTTTTAATGAAAATGACAGTTGGAGTTATGAGTGGTTCTATCGCTGTTTTAGCTTCTGCCATTGACTCAATGTTAGACCTTGTTGTATCACTTTTTAACTACTTTGCACTCCATACAGCAGAAAAAGACCCAGATGACCAGTTTCACTACGGAAGAGGTAAAATAGAACCTCTTGCTGCCGTCATAGAAGGTGCTATAGTTTCTCTATCTGCTTTTTTTATCCTATATGAAGCACTTGTAAAAATCTCACATCCAAGAGATACTGCCCACATGCCAGAGTCGATTGCAGTTATGATTGCCTCTTTTATCATTACAGCTTTTTTAGTTTATTTTTTAAACTATGTGGCTAAGAAAACAAAAAATATGGTTATAAAAGCAGATGCTCTTCACTACAAAACTGACCTCTACTCAAACGGTGCAGTTTTAATGGCTCTTGTTCTTATCTCATACACAGCAGAGGAGTTAATCGATCCAGTTTTAGGTATCGGTATTGCTATTTACATGATTTACTCAGCTATCCCTATTATAAAAGAGGGAGTTTTAATGCTTCTTGACGCAGCACTTGAGAGTGAAGATGTTGAAAAAATCATAGAAGTTATAAAAAGTGAACCAGTTGTTACAGACTACCATTTTTTACAAACAAGAGAATCAGGCTCAAATATTTTCATATCTGTTCATCTAGTTTTTAATGTAAGTATATCTCTATATGATGCCCACCTAATAGGCGATAAAATAGAAGACAAAATCAAAGCCCTTTTTCAAGACAACCAAACCCATGTTTTAATCCACATGGATCCTTATGATGATTCTGAGATGAATGAGATTGAGGATAGATACTAAGTAGAATTTATCTACTTAGCATAAACAACAGCCCTGCTTTCTCTAATAACATTAACTTTAATATCACCTGGATACTGAACTTTTTCCTCTATCTCTTTAGCTATCTCTCCTGCCATTAAAATAGATTCATCATCATTTACAAGTGTTGCATTTACAATTACACGAACTTCTCGTCCTGCATTTATCGCAAAAGCTTGTTTTACACCAGTATGAGAAGATGCTATCTCCTCTATCTCTGTAACGCGTTTTAAGAAACTCTCAAGCACCTCTCGTCTAGCCCCAGGTCTTGCTGCTGAGAGTGCATCTGCAGCACAAACTGCTCCACACTCTACAGACTCAATCTCTTCATGTCCATGATGAGCATAAATCGCATTTATAACTACACTATGTTCATTATAACGATTACAAATATCAGCACCCAAATCAACATGGTTTCCATCATGATCATGAGTTAAAGATTTACCAATATCATGAAGTAAACCAGCTCTTTTTGCTAAAATTGGGTCACCACCCATCTCAGCTGCCATTATCCCAGCAAGATGCGCAACTTCAAGTGTATGAGCCAAAGCATTTTGCCCATAACTAGCACGATAGCGAAGTTTTCCGATTAGCTTAACAAGTTCAGGGTGCATAACACCTATCTCCATATCAGCTATTAACTCTTCACCCTCAGCTAAAATCCCAGATTCAAACTCATCTGTAACTTTAGAGAAAATATCCTCTATTCTAGCAGGTTGAATTCGTCCATCTTCTATAAGAAGCTCAAGAGTTTTAGTCGCAATTGCACGACGATAAAGGTTAAAACTACTAACTAAAATTGCATTAGGAGTATCATCTATATTAATATCAACACCTAAAAGTGATTCAAGGGCTTTAATATTTCGACCCTCTTTACCAATAATACGACCTTTTAACTCATCACTATCTAAATGAACTAAATTTGTAAGTCGCTCTTGAGCAAACTCTCCTGCAAATCTACTTGTAGCCTGAGCTAAAATATAGTTGGCTTTTTTCTTACCCTCTTGTTTAGCTTCCTCTTCAAATTTTCTAACTATATGAGCTATCTCTGAACGAGATTTTTCTTCAATCTTTTCAAGTAAGACTTCTTTAGCCTCATCTTGTGTCATACCTGCACAATGCTCCATCGCATGAAGTGCTTCACCTATCTTTTTTTCATAATTTTGTTTTAGTGAGTTTATTGACTTTTCATTTCTCTCTAAATCAACTAGTTTTGCTTTAATTTTAGTACTATCTTGATGAATTCTTTTCTCTTCATTTTGTTTGTATCTTTTAAAGCTTTGCTCTTTTCGTATTACATCATCTTCTCTTTGATGTAAATCAGCCTTTGCCTTATCTTTAGCACTTTCATACTGCTTCGTCGCTTCTAATTCAATCTCTTTAGCTTTTAGATTTGACTTTTGTAAAAGCATATGTGCTTCATTTTCTATCACACTTGCTTTTGCTTTTGCTTGTTCAGTATAAATATCAAAATTTGCACTAGTTAATTTTTTTGAGATGAAAAAACCAACGATTCCACTAACAGTGGCGATTGAGCCACCTATTAGAATCTCGTTTAACATCTTTATTTCCTATTTTTTGACTATTTTAGTCCTTGGTGTTAGCAACATATCACATGAAATATCATATGAATCGCAAACTTTTTCTTTTGTATAACAAATCTCTGGTTGTATAAAAATAGTATAAGGTCTCTTTTTTAACTTTGCAAAGAAACGATCATACATCCCTTTCCCAAAACCAACTCTTTGTAAATTTGTGTCTACCCCAACAGCAGGCACTATAGCTATATCAATTTTATTTATATTTCTTATTGTATTTCCCGCTTCAAAAATACCAAATTTTTTTTTCTTAAGCGGCAATCTAAATGGTACCATCTTAAAACTTTGCTGTTGCATAAATGGAACATAAATATTACTTATTTGTCTCATTTTTATGAGAGTTTTTCTTATATCAGCTTCAAAACCTAAAGGATAATAAAATAAAATTGAGCAATTTTTTCTTTTTTTCAACTCTTTTAATAATTTTTGATTTAACATTAAATTTTTATATAATTGATTATGTTTAGGTTGTTGTTTTATTTTTT
>JAIOSY010000071.1 GCA_021107375.1 Sulfurimonas sp. | reverse complement strand
TGTGGCTTGACCACTAAAGAAATTCCTTGTTCATATAAGTTATTTGCTATAGTGTTTAATAGATATAGTGGATTAAAATATGATAAATCCATAACACTATCTGAATAAACTTGCAAAGGAAAATATATATTTATCTGGAAACTTAAAGTCAATTATTGTTTGTGCATAAAAACTTTTACTATCTTTAACATTATCTTGAAACAATTTTTTATAAAATTTATTTGCATTATTTATACAAACAGAATCTATTTTCTTTGTAGTTAATGACTTTGTATATGAATGCCAACCACTATAACCCTCTTTATCAACAATTATATAATCTTTTAAATATGAATTTTTATATCTTATTATATTTTTGGATGACTTTCCTCTAGTATGATAGCTCAATAATAATTCATCATTCTTTATACTTAAATTCTCAAACATATCTAATTGATGCCCAATATCTGGATTTATATTAAAACCAATATTATTATTTATTAAAACTCTAGATACCTTTTCTATAAATATTTGCTGACTTTCTTTGTTAGATTTATTATTAAAATGCGGAGCATCAATAGTAAAATGACACTGATTTGCATATCTATCTAATCTAGCAAAATCAACAATAATTAAAACTTGACTACTAATATTATTCATATAAAAATCTAGTAAAATTTCTTGAATATGATTACCACATAGTATAACTATAGAATTACTTAATTTATAAAATTCTTTGTAGGAGATGAGTTTGTTCACTTTTAATTTTTTATTTTTATCAACAATATAATCAATATTTAAATCATAACAATTAATTAAATTCCGTGCATCATTAGAATAACCTACTATAACTTTTTTTAAAGATGTCACTTTTAGTATATCTACTAAATCTTTACTTTTTATTGTTTTTATTTTCATGAAAGCACCTCATCAAAATTAATTTTTTCAAAAACATGAAGCTCTGTTTTTCTACTTGCATTATAAATTTTAATATTATTGTCAATAGCAAACTGATTAACTGCTTTAAATTGCTTTAACATACCTTTATAGTTTGGGTCCACCCATAAATCATTATTTTTTCTGTAATTATTACTAAAATGATTTAATTCACCATCTGTCAAATATATGCTATTTTTAATCGCTTTATTGCTTAACTGATATGTAAAATCATTACCAAGAAGATATATCTCTTTTGCTCCCATAGATATAGCCAACTGAAGCATAGATACAGTAACAGATATACCAGAGTACAATCCATATTCTATAGAATTAGAAACTTCATCTGAAGTTTTAGATTTTAAATATCTATAATAAATTGTATCTTCTATTTTTTTAAAATTATTCAAAGAATTTACTGGATAAATTTTAGTAGAACCTTTCATATTTTCAAATTCATTATAATTCTGATACATATCTAATTGATCTTCTACCATATGATATGTAGGTCTCCATTTTGTTGATTTATATGCTAAATATATCATATTACAAGCAATTGTAATTTCACCATGAAGTTTATCCAAATCATTAATACTTAAACTTGGTCCATTACCAATAATAAATATTCTTTTATTGCGATACTTATTTGTTAAATTTTTAATACTCTTTTCATTTTCAAATAATGAAATTGAATATTTACTTAATAAAAATAAGCGTAATTTTTGTGAAAAAGAAGGTATATTATATAAAAATTCATTTAGCTTACAAAAAGTACTAAAAGCATTTTTATTAAAATATTTTGCTTTATAATATATATACTTAAAATTAGTAATTTTGTGAACAATAAAAATATTTGTTTTATTTTTAAACTTATCAATAATTTCTTGTGTATAGTTTGGGCTATATATAAATATATAATCATACTCTAATCCATTAATATTACTTATAATACTATCATCTTCTTTATAGGAATCTATAAAACTTTTAGTATTAATATTCATACTAGCTAATTCCATATTTAAATTTTTTGTTAAAATATTAAAAGGTGCTAGATATACTAATTTATTTTTTAAATTAATTTCAAAAATATTATTGAAAATCATATATTATACCAATAATATTTCAATAACATTTGATTTTCTTTTCTTGATATTACATAGTTATTCATTCTAATAAATTGATTTATAATACCTTTATCATTCTGATTAACTACCATTATTTTCTCCATATTTATATAGATTTTTTATTTCAATAGCTTCTAAATTATTATGTTTGTCAATATCATGAAAAATATTTCTAGTAAAATTATTTGCTCCTTTTTCTGATAAGTGTGTATCATCATAAAAACTATTATATTCTAAATTATAAATATCAGAATTTAAGCTACCTAAAACTATAGTATTTCCTAAATGCATATTTAAAAGTTTAATTAGCTTATCATCATATTGAGATAACTCTTTTTTGTAAAATTCATACCAACTATATGTTGGACTTAAAAATAAAATAAATTTTGAACCATTATTTTCAATTTCATGTTTTAACTTTGCTAGGTGTTTTATCTGAAACTCTGATATTGGAAAAACTTCATATGGCTCATATATATATTTCTTTAAAGTATTCGGCTGAGTTGAAACAAATTTCTTATGGTTTAGTGGATCAAAACCATTATTTCTTCCACTAAATATTTTCCTTGAAAATTCACAAGAATATATAAATATTATTATTGGGAAAAAGTAAAGATTAATATTAATATGATATTTTTTTAAATAACTAGAATGAAATTTCATAAAATAATTCCACTGTTTATAATTTAAAAATATTTTTTCATATTTTAGATACATAAAATATTTTTCACTTAACATATGTGGTGATAAATCATAATAAACTAAGTCTAAATTTTTAAATTTTATAGAATTTTTTTTATATGTAATATACATCGCATATGGAGAAGCAGCACCTGCACCAATATTAAATATTTCATTTATTTTATATCTAGATGATTGACTAGCAATATATTTTGGATTTATATGATTTCTTGCATGACTACTACCCATAATTAATATCTTAGGGTTAGATTTTATCCATTTAGCATAATCATAGAGTCGTGTATATAATGCTAATTTATGTATACTGCTATAGCGTAACATAATAAACTGTAGTAAGACTAATAATATAATAATTTCAATCAAAATAAATCTCATTAAAATTTACATTTTCAAATATATCTAATTTAGTATTTTTAGTGCTATTAAAAATCTTAATAGCATACTTATCTGCATACTCTTTAGCTTGTAAAAATGCACCATACTGTAAATCTAAATTTGGGCTAAACCATTTATCACCTTTACTTCTATAATCTTTATGAAAATGATTTCTCTCACCTTCATCTTCTAAAACAGCTTGATTCTTAAAATTAGGTATTTTATAACTAAAATCTACTCCTAATAAATATATCTCTTTTATTCCCATGAAAACAGCTAACTGTAACATAGTATAAACAACTGTAAAGCCAGAATAAAATCCCTCATTAATATCATTAGAAAAATTCTCACAACTTATCCCACTATATTTATATGGATAATATATAAGATTTGAATATATTTTATTTGTATCTAAAAATTTATCTGGTATAAATCGAATAACATCTTCCATATCTACTACTTTATCTAAATACTCATCAACATCTAATCTATCTTCAATTGTATAATAAGTTGGTCTCCATCGTGTTTCATTATAAGCTAAAAATATTTTATTACATCCAAATGTTATTTCATTTTGTAATTTATCTAAATCTTCTATTTTTAAACTTGGCCCATTTCCTATGATAAATGCACGCTTATTTACATGTATAGATTTTAATTTTTGTAATTTATTTATGCTATGTTTAATAGTATTTTTTTTTAATTCTTGTTCTTTTAATTTTTCTTTTGTAAAACTATCAATAAATTTATTATTAACTTTATGATAATTTCCATTAATTTCATAATAGCATCTTACTAAATTTAACTGTTTATAAATTTCAATCCAATATTGTGTTTTACCAATAATTATATAGTCATAAGAAGAATCAATATCTTTTAAATGGCATATATTATCACCAATTTTATTTGAATCTATAAATCCTAAAACTTTCACTCCATTATTTATATATTTCTGATAAAGTTTTATATATGCAGTATCCGCGTTTATCCGC
>JAIOSY010000154.1 GCA_021107375.1 Sulfurimonas sp. | reverse complement strand
ATTGTCTATAGCAGTTGCAACATCTGTTGAATAAGTGATTTTATCTTTAGTTTTCTCAAAAGATTTAGAGTTTTTTAAAACTTCAATAGATGCTATACCATAAGGGGAAGTCAGAGTATTTGCAATAGTAATATTTTTTATATCTTGAGAATTAAGTAATTGTATTTTTTGTTTAGATAAAAGAACATTTGGAGGTGTAAAAAGAATTAATACACCTTGTGCATATATTTTTGGTTTAGTGGCACTTTTTTTAGCTTTATATATATTTTTTGGATAATTTAAATCTGCAGAGAAAAAAATATCATAATCTCTATTATCCATAATAGATTCAACTAAAGAACCAGAAGCACCATATTGTATATATACCCTTGTATCTGGGTATTTATCATAGAAACTCTTTAGTATTTGTGGGAAAACAAACTTTAAGTTACCTGCTGCAAAAACAATTGCTGGCTTTTTGTACGGCTTTTCTGCCAATAATAATGTTGATTGAAATAGCAAAAAGATAAATATTATAAATAAAATACGCATTACACTTGTCCCTGAATATAGTAATCTGTAAATTGTATCATAAACTTATAAGTAATCATAGGATAGAATTGTTAAAATTATGGAGTTATTATGAAGCATAGAGTACGATTTATAAATAGAGTTGTTTATATTATAATACTTTTGTGGAGTGCTTTGATACTTAGTTCTGGGGTAATATATGTGTACAATAATTATGATTATGCAGATTCTTTAGCCGAACATGAGGCTTTAGTTAGTGTAAAAAAAGATTTAGCATATCGTTCTTGGGTGGCTTCTCATGGTGGTGTTTATGTGCCAATAACACAAAGAACTCCTCCAAATCCGTATCTTTCTCATATAAAAAATCGTGATGTTTATACGACAGTTGGACAACATTTAACTCTTATGAATCCTGCATATACGCTATCTCAAATGATGAAAGATTATACAGAGTTATATGGTACTAAAGGGCATATAACTAGTAGAATTTTGATGAATCCTAAAAATAAGCCAGACTCTTGGGAGGAGAAAGTTCTTGAGTATGCTGAAATCACAAAAGAGTCATCATCAAAAAAAGAGTTTATTGATGGGGAGGAATATTATCGCTACCTAAGACCTCTTGTTATTCAACCATCTTGTTTAAAATGTCATGCATCTCAAGGGTATCGAGTTGGGGATATTAGAGGTGGAGTTTCTGTTTCTATCCCTATGAAAGAGTATAATGAAAAAGCATTTATAAATTCATTACTTAATGTTAGTATTATTATTTTTATCTATCTACTTGGTTTAGCAGTGATATTTTATGGAAGAAAAAAAGCTAAAGAGATTTTAGAAAATAAGATTAAAGATTATGAACAACATATATTTTCATTAGTAAATATTATTGAAAAAAGAGATAGCTATACGGCTGGACATACTCAAAGAGTAGCTAAGTATTCTGTTCTAATTGCAAAAGAGATGGGTTTTAATAATGAAAAAATAGATGATTTATATAGAGCATGTATGCTTCATGATATAGGAAAAATTTCAACACCAGATTCTATTCTTTTAAAACCAGGTAAATTAAATGCTTTAGAGTATGAGATTATTAAAGAGCATGTTGTTGTTAGTTATGAACTATTGCGAGATGTAGATATTTATAAAGATATTGCAGAGATTGTTCGTCATCATCATGAACATTATGATGGAAGTGGGTATCCTCAAGGGCTTAAGGGTGATGCGATTCCTATAATGTCTCAGATTATGACTGTTGCAGATGCTTTTGATGCTATGACAACAAATAGAATTTATAAAGCAAGAAAAGATATAGATACTGCGATTCTTGAGTTAAAAGAACTCTCAGGAAAACAGTTCCATTCAGAGATAGTAAAATCAGCAGCAATCGCACTTAAAGATGTTGAGATTGAAACAGATATAACACAAAGACCAAAAACTAAAATAGAAAAAGAAAGATTTTCATACTTTTACAGAGATCAAGTAACAGACTCTTACAATAAAGGGTATTTGGAATTTGTTTTGGCATATAATGATACAGATGAGTTTAACACAAATTGTATGTATGGTGTATTTTTACATAATTTTAATCAGTATAATAAAAAATATGGTTGGGCAGAGGGGGATAAACTTCTGAAAAAAATCGCTATATTTTTAAATAGTATTGGTGAGATAGATTATCTATTTAGAATTAATGGAGATGATTTTGTTATTTTAAATAAAGAACATTTTGAATTGTCGAGTTATATAGCTAAATTAGAAGAGGAACTCATTGATACAAATGTTACTGTTTCATATAAATATTTTGATATTAAAGAATCAAATATTGTGAGTATAAAAGATGTAGAAAAGATATTTTAAATTAAAATATCTTTAGCTATTTGAAATTGGTTTGCTGTCATTAGGTGTAGTTTTGGATGATATTCTTTAAGAGAATCAAATAAATTTTTACTAAGTTCAAAACCAACTTTATACTCCTCTTCTACTCCGCCATTTGCATTTGCAACTCTTAGTGCTTCTATCCAATGCTCAGGTACATTTATACCAGGAACATGAGCCGATAAAAACTGAGCTGTACGAAGTTTGGTAATAGGGAACATACCTAAAATAAGTTCAGCACTTTTATTTTCACTGCAACACTCTTTGTTTGCAATCTCTTTTAGTTTAAGAAGTTGTTTTGCATTTTCTAAGCTATAAACAGGTTGTGTAATAATTCCACATGCCCCATGTTTGATTTTTTTCTGCATCTTTTTTTGTAATGTTTTTGGATTTTTAGCATAAGAGTTAACTACTGCAAATGGAAAAATCTCTTTTGGCATGTGCGAAAATGGTTTGCCACCATAGTCCATTCCAGAATTAAAAGCAGAGATAATATCTAGTAAAAGTGAACTGTCTGCTTCAAATACACCTTTGGCATGTGGCTGATCTGAGATAGTAGCAGGATCACCAGTTAAAGCTAAAATAGCTCTAATATCAATCTCATTTGCAGCAAGTAAATCTGATTGTAAAGCGATTTTATTTCTATCTCTCATACTCATTGTTGCAATAACTGGTTTGTTAAATCTATCTTGAAGCATTTTTGCTGCAAAAAGGGAGTTGTATTTTAGTTTTGCAAGGGGATTATCTGTAGTTGAAAATCCATCGACAAGGTGCTCTAGACCAAGTAGTTCTATTTTATCTATGGTTGGAGAAAACTGTGGAGAGTGGCCAGGTGTAGTTTCAAGTGTAATATATGTATCGTTTTGTAGTTTATTTATTAGTTTATCAAACAAAAAAAATCCTAAATGGGTATAATTGCGTAATTATAACTTAAAGAGAGAAAATATATGTTAAAACTAGCTGTTTTTGATTTTGATTCAACACTTATGGATGGAGAGACTATTGATTTCTTTGCAGATGAGTTAGGGATTGGTGCTGAGGTTGCTTATATAACAGAAGAAGCAATGTCTGGAAGACTAGACTTTTTTGAATCACTTCAAAGTAGAGTAAAGCTTTTAGAGGGACTTGACTTCTCAGTAGTTGAGAAAATTAGTCAAAATTTACCTTATATGCCGGGAGCTATAGAGACTATAGCTGAGCTTAAAAAAAGAGGTATGACTGTTGTATGTTTTAGTGGTGGTTTTCGTACTGCTACATCTTATGCAAAAGATATCTTAGGCTATGACGCAGATTTTTCAAATGCACTTCATCATAAAGATGGCAAACTTACAGGACTTGTAGGTGGGGATATGATGTTTAACTTCTCTAAAGGTGATATGCTAGTGAGACTTCAAAATATTCTTGGTGTGAGCGAAGAAGAAACACTTGTTTGTGGTGATGGAGCAAATGATTTAAGTATGTTCGCACATGCCGGAACAAGAGTAGCTTTTTGCGCAAGAGAAATTTTGCAAAAAGAGGCAAATATAATAATAAATACAAAAGATTTAACGAAAATATTGAAGAAAATATAATGATGGAAAATACAGTCTGGAGACAGTATAACAGTGAAAATAAGTACAGAGAGTTGCTTGCTGAGTTTACTCATATAGATATTATAGATTTAATCGAAGATGAAAAAGAACTTTATGGGATTTTAAAAGCTAAACTTACAAAAAAAGAGTTGAAACTATTTGCAATGGATAGTGCAAAAATAGATGATGAAAAAATTAAGGCTGAGTTTTCTTACAATGATGAAGAACTTGAAAAAGCAAAATTTAAATTGTATAAAAAATTTAAGCAAGACAAAGTAAGATTAAATTTTAGAATCTCATAAATTTTGTAAGAGTATTTTAAACGATACTCTTCTTGATTTTATTTTATTTTCCACATCTGCAAACTCTATTTTTTTAGAATAACTAAGACCACTTCCTTTTAATACTTTTGAGAGCCATACTTGTGTTGGTTTATTTTGAGCAGTAAAAATATTGCTTAGTTTTGAATATGAACGATTCATCGACAGTTTTTCATTTTTAAGATAAGTATTTGTAAAATCTGTTCCACCCATTCACTAGATGTATGCCCATTTATCTCTATTGTTGAGATTAATTCTTTATTTGTCTTTAAAAAAGGGATGAGTTTTGTGCTAAATTTACTTAAAAATTCTTTTTGTAACGCAGTTAACTTA
>JAIOSY010000049.1 GCA_021107375.1 Sulfurimonas sp. | reverse complement strand
TAGGGAGCCAAAAAGAGAGGCAATCTTGCACATAATTTCTTATCGCCGTAGCTATAGCTATGACTCAAAAAAAGTTCTGCACAATCTTGCCTCTCTTTTTGGCTCTGAGGATTCAAGGGTTTTTAAAGATGCCCTTAAATATTTATAAAACTATATCTAATATCTCTTCTGGCATGTGGATTAGTTTATCATGTTGCCCATTTGGACTAAATCCCCATGTTGCAAATATAGAATCAATCCCTGCATTTTTAGCACTTAACATATCTTTTGAGTTGTCTCCAACCATCCAAGCCTGATGTTTTGTTCTGTCAAAATTATAGTGATTTAAAATATCATTTAACATCTGTGGGTCTGGTTTTGACACAACAACTTTATCTGCTCCAACTATCATATCAAACATATTTGCAACTTTTAAATGCTCTAACATTCTTATAGCAAAAGGTGTCGGTGCGTTTGTAGCTACTGAGAGTTTTATTCCACTGTTATATAGTTTTTGAAGTGTCTGAAGAACTCCATCATAAAGATATGGGTTTTGTACGCACTGCATTGCATAATGTATCTCAAAAACATTTTTGTCTTTATCCTCATAAAATTCTGTACCATAAAATAGTTTTGGAAGATTTCTAACCTCCATATTTATAGCTTCAACAATAAACTCTTCACTTAAAGGGGGTAAATTATAATGTAATTCTCTAATATAATTTACAGATATAGCAATATCTTTTTTAGAATCAAGTAAAGTTCCGTCCATATCAAAAATTACGACTTTCAAAATATCCTACTTCATCTTTTCATAAATTTCAACTAATGCATCAACAAATAACTCACTATCATTTGGGCACTTACAAACTCTATAGTTTTTAAATCCCATCTCCTCAGCAATCTCTCGGTACTCTATCTCTAATTCAAAATCTGTTTCAGAGTTATCTATAGTAAAAGCAAGTGGAAAGATTATAACTCCTCTGTTTTTTATTTCAGAGAGTTTCGTTTCTAATGATGGAGTTAACCATCTCATAGGTCCAACTTTTGACTGAAAAGCTAAATGAGTTTCATGAAAATTCATATCCTCATCTTGAAGCATCTCTTTTAAAATCTCCACATGCCGAGAGACATGCTGCTCGTATGGATCACCAGCATCTACTATCTTTTGAGGAAGTCCATGAGCTGAAAAAATTATGTCAAAATCTCCATACTCAGAATTACCGATACTCTCTTTTATCCTCTGGATTATCGCTTTGTTGTAAGTCTTATTTTGAAAAAAATGTTTTATTTCAGTTAAAACAGCGTTACCACTTACATGATGATAAGCATCTTCAAAATCTTCTAAGGATGACTTTGTTGTAGTGCTTGAATATTGAGGATAAAGTGGAATCAAATAAATTTTATCTACGGTTTGCTCATTTAATCTTTGGACAACTTCATCTGCAAATGGTGGAGTATAACGCATAGCAAAATCAACAATAACACTATCCCCTACTCTTTGCTGAAGCTTTGCAACAAGCTTTTTAGTATGTCCCACTATCGGAGATTTTCCACCAATCTGTTTATAAATATCTTGAGAACTCTCAGTTCGGGTAAAAGTTATCATAGTTCCAACAAAACTTCTAAGTAAATCACTCTTCATTGTCAATATATTTTTATCAGCAAACATATTTTTTAAAAACATCTCAACTTCATCAAGGTTGTTAGGTCCACCCATATTTAGTAAAACTATCGCTTCTTTTGCCATTTAATCCTCTTTAACTCTTAAACTAACTTCATACATCAACTGTTGTAAGGGTAGCATATCTTCATATATTTTATAAAGTGTGTCTATAAATTTTTCACCATCTTCTATAAGATGTGGGTCTAATATTTTATAAGTTGCCATCCCCTTGTAAAGACTCAAGTCGGCATGTGGCATATCTGCATTAAAACCTCTAGGATAGCGTTTATACCCTTTTTCTAGATGTGTGTAACCTTTTGCTCTGATAGAGGCTAAAACAGTATCTAACCCTGCTCTTCTAACATCATCTTTTATATACTCTCTAAAAGCATCAAGCATAGGTTTTTCGAACCATCTAACACCTACTGCTACATAAAGTTCATCTGGAGAGAAATGAAAATAAAAAGATGAACTTTGCATCCTTTTTCCAGCACCTTGCCAAAAAATCACACCGATACGATGTTTTAGAGGTACTTTTATCGCACCCATTCTTCTTGTATCTCTGTAAATTCTGTAAAGTGATTTGTTGATTTTTGGGGAGAAGTTTATAGTTGGTTCAAGAGCTTGAAGATGCTCTCCAAACTCCTCTACAAAGGCACGAGATGGCTCTAGTATATACTCTTCATACTCTTTACGATGAACCTCAAACCACTCTTTGTTATTGTTCTTACGAATTGACTCTAAAAAAGGCAGAGTTTTTTCACTAAAACCTTTAAACTCCATAGCTAGACCTTAGACTAGCTTTCTATTTCTAAATGCTAAAGCAGCTACTAAAAATATAATTAAGTAAGTTACTGGTACAAAATCAGGAACTGGAACAGGGTCACCTTTTGCATATGAATGAAGTCCTGCTAGATAATAATTTACTCCAAAATATGTCATAAGAACTGTTGTAAACGAAAGAAGAGAGATTATAGCAAAATTAAATTCACTATATATCTCTTTTATAAAGCGTAAATGAACAACAACAGCATAAACAATAATTGTAACTAATGCCCAAGTCTCTTTTGGATCCCAACCCCAGTATCTACCCCAAGATTCATTTGCCCAAACTCCACCTAAAAAGTTTCCTAAAGTTAAAAGCACTAAACCAACCATTAAACTCATCTCGTTAATTGCATTTAACTCTTTTATTGATAAACTAATATGCTTTTCATTATTTTTAGTTTTTAAAATGAAAAGTAAAATCACGATAAACCCAAGTAATGCTCCAAGACCTAAGAAACCATAACTTGCAGTAATCATTGAAACATGAATACTTAACCAGTAAGAGTTAAGAACAGGAACAATATTTGTAACCTGAGGATCCATCCAGTTTAAGTGTGCAACGAACAAAATAAGTCCAGATAAAACACCAGTTGATGCCATAGTCATTGATGAGCGTTTAGAGAATATAAATCCAGCTAAAACTGTTGCCCAAGCGATATAAATCATAGACTCATAACCATCTGACCATGGTGCGTGACCTGAGATATACCATCTATTTCCAAGCCCTACCGTATGAGCAATAAAGAAAACCAGCAATAACCAAAATGTTATTTTTGAATAAATATCAATTTTAAAACTTGGTTTTAGAATTTTTACAAAACTTAAAATCAAAAGAATCATACCGACTAAAAGGTAATAAGGGTAAAGTCTTTCAAAAATTTTCGCTTCATTATAAAAAACTTCTGCTGATATTCTTCCATCTGATGGGTAAACTTCCCCACCATAAAATTTTTGATACTCAACTACCTTTGCTAAAGCTACATCTGAAGCAGTCCAATCACCAGTTTTTATAGATTTATCTATAGATGTAAAATACTCAACAGCAATCCCTCTAAGTCTTTCACCATTTTCCTGAGTAAAACCTTGTAAAGCTTCTATAGTAGCAAACCATTTGTTATTTGCATCATTTGGTTTTGGCCATATTTTCATTAATGAACCAGTATAAACCATATAAATAACATTTACTCTTTCATCAACTTTTAAAATCTCTTTATCTAATTTATTTCTATATTTTGGTTCTTTTCTTGTAGCTTCATTTACGCTTTTGGCAAGTTTATACCCTTCCATTGTTTCAGAATTTTCAAAAAATTGTGAAAAAGAAGCATACTCTGTACCTTGAGCAGCACCTATAATTTTATTTACCTCGTCATCTTTAGTTCTAATTATTTTAACATCTCTATATGCCTGAGGCTTAATCATCATCCCTAAAATCACTTGATTTGCACTCAAATTATAACTACCTACTTTAACTGATGAACCTCTGTGAACCTTAGCCATAATCTCTGTTGAGAGTGTATCCATTGGCTTCATTCTACCACCACTATCTTGAATAATAAGTTCACCAAATTTATTGGCATGTGCTTTGTCAAAAGAGATAATTGTTTTTATAGTTGGATTTACTTCCTCTGCATAAGATGGTGTGGCAATAGATGCTAAAATTCCAAAAGCAACAAAAAATGAAAGTGCTTTCTCATCACAAGCTTTTTTAGCTTTTG
>JAIOSY010000299.1 GCA_021107375.1 Sulfurimonas sp. | reverse complement strand
TAGTGAATTTAATAATATTAAACCAATGGATACAGATAAGTTAAAAGCTATATTAAAAGAGATACATGACTATCTTTGGAATGGTGGAAAAAGAAATCCAGCAGAAGCATTTAATGAGTTTAGTAAAATTGTATTTACTAAAATTATGGATGAAAAAGCAGGAGATACTGATTTAAATGCTACGCCACATTATGAATTTCAAAAAGACAGAGATGAAACCAAAGAAGAATTATCAAATAGAATTAAAGCATTATATGATTCACATCAAGCAAAAGACCCCGAGGTTTTTAATGAAAAACTAATATTGAATGCAGATGAAGTCACTTTTTTAGTAGAAATACTTGAAGAGTATAACTTAAATGGTACAGACCTAGATATAAAAGGTAAAATATTTCAAGATTTTTTTGCTAACTTTTTTAAAGGTGATGCAGGACAATATTTTACACCTATGAATATTGTTAAATTTATAGTTAATCTTTTTGATTTACAAAGCACAGACCAAGTGATAGACCCTAGTTGTGGAAGTGGTGGTTTTTTACTTCAAAGTTTAGCACAGATGCAAGAAAAATCTAAAAAATTAAAAGACCCAGTAAAAAGACATAAATTTTGGCATAGTTTTGCAGAACACAATCTCTACGGTATTGAAATAAGTGGTAGCATAAGCAGAACAGCTAAAATGAATATGATTATTCATGATGATGGGCATACAAATGTAATAGCACATGATGGACTTGATAGATTTGAGAATTTTCAGAAAAAAAACACTGAGTTTAAAGAAAATTCTTTTGACTATGTATTTACTAATCCACCTTTTGGCTCAAATATAAAAGATGAAAAATCTTATTTTAGTCTATTTAATAAATTTTCAAACTCTACTGTTGATTTTATAGATGACTTAATAGATGGTAAAAAAAGTAAAAGATTAAAGAATCAAAAAAGTGAAGTGTTATTTTTGGAGAGATACTATCATCTTCTTAAACCATCTACAGGCATAGTAGCTATGGTTTTACCTGATGGAGTTCTTACAAATTCATCTATGCAAAATGTTAGAGATTATCTTATGGAGAAGTTTAAAATAGTAGCTTCCTTTTCACTTCCACAACATACATTTGCAAACTATGGAGCTGGTGTAAAATCTTCTATATTAGTGCTTCAAAAGAAATCAGAAAAAGAAGAAAATAAGTTTATAGACACCCAAGATAAAATAAGATTAAAATATGTAAAAGTGCATAAGCCTGAAATATTAGCTATACGAAAAGAGTTAAAAAGTATTTTATCTAAAGGGTGTGATAAACAACAAAGATTAACATTACGATATGATAAGTATAAAACCATCATCGATAAAAAAAGAGTATCAAAGCTAACTACTCTTTATAAGAAATGGTTTAAACTATTGAAAAATGCAGAGTGGGAATCTGATATAAAAGAAGAGTATAAACTAAAAGAAGAGATAGTAAGAGATAAGGTATATGAAGCTGTAAATACTGATATGTCAAAGGTTGAAAAATACCCTATATTTATGTCTATTATTGAAGAGATTGGCGAAGATGCAAAAGGTAAAATAACTTGTGAGTATGAAGATACAGAGTTAGCAAGTGTTAGTGAAAAGTTTAAAGAGTTTTATGATGAAGTTTATATCAAGGGCAATGTAAATTTTACCTAAGCCCTGATTCAGATAAGAATAAGATATTCTTGATAAATCGGGGCGAAATAAAAGATAGAATTGACCCTAAATATAATAGGTATTTATTGCAATTTAATTTTAATAAGATTAAAACAATTAGATTAAATGATGCATTATTAGAAAATCCAATGTATGGAGCAAATGAAGCTTCGGTTGAATTTAATAATCATTGTAGATACATTAGAATTACCGATATAAATGAATTTGGATTATTAAAAGAAAATTCTCTCCGTTCAGCAGAAAAAGAAGAAAGTAAATATAAAGTAGAATTAAATGATACATTATTTGCTAGAAGTGGTGCAACTGTTGGCAAAGCATATCTTCATAACAGCAGTACACTTAATGCAATTTTTGCAGGGTATCTAATAAGATTTAGAGTTGATGAAAATATATTATTAAGTAAATTTTTATTTTATTTTACTCAAACTATTATCTATAAAGAGTGGGTTAGTGCTATTCAGCGAACGGCAGGACAACCAAATATTAATGCAGAAGAGTATAAATCTTTATTGATTCCATCTTTAACTAAAACTATTCAGCAAAATATAATTGACATTATGGATAATGCTTATAAAGCAAAAAAAGAAAAAGAGCAAGAAGCAAAAATATTACTACATAGTATTGATAATTATTTACTAGATAAATTAGGTATTAAGTTACCTGATGAACCTGAAAATACCATAGAAAATAGAACTTTTAAAATTGGATTTGGTGATTTGTTTAATGATAGGTTAGATGCTAATAGTTATACTAGCTATTATCAAAATATCTTTATTGCTTTAGAAAATTCGACTGTAAAATTTACAACATTAAAAACAATTACAAAAAAAATAAAAACAGGGACAACTCCAAATCAAAAATTAAATCCATATACAATAGATAAAAATAATATACCATTTTTAAGAAATTCAGATATCCAAAATGGTGAAATAATAAGTGATAAATTTAAGTATATTAAAAATGAATTATCTAAATATCTTACATTTAGCTATAAAGATGAAGTAATTATATGTATTGCTGGAACTACTGGAATAACCGCATTAAATACTCATGAACAGTTATCTATAAATCAAAATGTATCGTCTTTAACTATTGATAAATCACAAATTAATATCAACTTTTTAATGTATTGGTTAAATACAAAAGTAGCAATTAGTTTACTTAAAAGATTAGCTTCAATAGCAACTATATCTTATGTAAATAATCCAACACTTTTAAAACTTCAAATACCAATACCTAGTATTAAAATTCAAAATGAAATAGCAGAAGAAATAAGTCAAAAAAGAGTAAAAGCTAAAAACTTACAAAATGAAGCTAAAGAAGAGTTGGCACAAGCTAAAAAAGAAGTTGAAAGAATGGTATTGAGCTAGTAATGGATGAAACATATCTTGAAGTGTTTATATCAAAAAAATATAAT
>JAIOSY010000027.1 GCA_021107375.1 Sulfurimonas sp. | reverse complement strand
TGAAGTTGAGATTATAGCTTTTAGAGCAAAGGGACCATATCTAGAAAAAATAAATTCTAATGTAACAATTATAGACTTAAATACAGAACGATCAAGGTATGTATTTTTTAAACTTTTAAAAATTTTACAAGATAAAAAATTTAATCATATTATTTCAGCTATGAGAGATTCTAATATATTATTGGGACTTATTGGTTATTTCCAAAATCATAATATGATATTTAGAGAAGCAAATACTATGAACGTAACAAATAGTTTACCATTCTTTAAAAAAAATTTATTTAAATTTTTAATGAGAATATCTTATAAAAATGCAAATAAAATTATTGCCAATTCTCAAGATACTATGAATGATTTGTTAGCTAATAATATAGTTAAAAGTGACGTAAATATACAAGTAATAGGTAATCCTGTATTGCCACTTGATATAGAAAATTTATTAAATAAAAAGATAGAACATAGATGGTTTATAGATCAAGACATAAAAGTTATACTGAGTGTTGGAAGATTAGTTGAGCAGAAAAATTATTCGTTACTGATAAAAGCTTTTTCAAAATCTTTTGAAAAAAATAAAAGTTTAAGATTAGTAATCCTAGGTGAAGGTAAGTTGAAAAATGTACTACTGCAATTGGCAAGTAAATTACATCTAAATGATTATGTAGAAATTATATCATTTCAGGCTAATCCTTATCCATATTTTAGCAAATCAGATTTATTTGTATTAAGTTCTAATTGGGAAGGATTTGGAAATGTTATTGTTGAATCAATGGCTTCTAAGACACCTGTTGTATGTACAGACTGCATAGGTGGCCCTAAAATGATTTTAAAAAATGGAAAATATGGAGATTTAATAGCTGTTAATAATGTTGATGAATTAAGTATAGCAATTTTGGTAAATATTGAAAATCCAAATTTTCAAAGAATTGATTTGGCAAAAGAAGAATCATTGAATTATAGTGTTCAAAGTATTGCACAAGAGTATATTAAATGATTAGAAACATCTTAATATTTACAGCAACAATGCAAAAAGGTGGAGCCGAACGAGTTATATCATTACTATTGAAAGAATATATGAAAGATAATAACTTAAATATTCACTTTATACAAATGGAAGATGGATCAGATTATGAATTACCTAAAGATATAAAACAAATTATATTATCAAACAGTAATAAAAGTGGTATACGAAAATTAATAGAACTTCCTTTAGTTGCTTGGCAATTGTCAAAGTATATTAAAGAAAATAATATAGATATAGTTATGTCATTTTTGTATAGACCAAACTATATAAATATATTAGCTAGACTTTTTAGTACTAAGCATAGAGCTGTTATAAATATACGAAGTACAACTTCAAGATACTTAAATGAAGGATTACTAGGTAAAGTTAATCTTTTTTTAATCAACAATCTCTTTAATAAAGCAGACTTAATAGCATCAACTTCAAAAGGTGTAGATAAAGATTTAAAATCATTGGTAAATATAACTACAGATACTAAAGTAATACATAATCCTGTAGATATAGAATACATAAATTATAAAAAAGAAATTTGTGAAGATATAAAGTTTAATTTTAAAGAAGATATAAAATATATTATTTCAGTAGGAAGACTAATACCTCTAAAAAGAAATAAAGATTTAATAAATGCTTTTAATCAGTTGCAAAAAAATGATAATAATATTGAGCTTATTTTTTTAGGAGAAGGGATACTAAAAAATGATTTAATTAATTATTGTGAAGAGTTAAAAATAAATAATAAAGTTTATTTCTTGGGAAATGTAAAAAATCCATTTTATTATCTAAATAAATCTGATATTTTTGTGATGAATTCAGAAATTGAAGGTTTTCCAAATGTATTAGTTGAGGCTATGGCCTGTGGTTTGCCTGTAATATCATCTGATTGTAAAAGTGGACCTAGTGAGATACTGAAAGATGAAAAATATGGATATTTATATCCTGTAGGAGATGTAAAAAAGTTAATAGAAAAAATAAAAATAGTTTTGTATAATGATATAAATTTAGAAAATATAAACAAACAAAATTTAGATAGAATAGAAGATTTTAAGATAGATAAGATTATGAAAGTATTTGGAGAAGTAGTATGAAAGAAAAAATAAAAAGTTTTATAAGAGAGAATAAATATTTAGAAATATTAGCATATATATTACAGAATAATCAATTATTGAATTCATCAGGAGATGGTACATTTTCTAAAGATATTGATAGTGTTTATAATTATGCAATAGGCGTAGCAAATAAATTTATTTTACAATATAATGGTGATTTATCTAACAAAACAATCTTAGAAATTGGTACAGGATATACAAAATCTACAATGCTTTATATGATTAAAGAATGTAACTTAAAAAAAGTATATTGTTACGATAGATTTAATTGTTTACATGATGAAGATGAAGAACTAATTAAGAAATTTGGATTAGATATTTATCTTGATAAATTAGAATATATTAGTGGTACTAATGATGAATTATTAAAAAGTATTGATATAAATAGCATAGATTATATTGTATCTAATGCAGTTTTAGAACATGTAGATAATTTACCTTTATTATTTAGTATATTAACTAAACTTTTAAACGATAATGGAATGAGCTATCATGGTGTTGATTTAAAATGTCATAATAGATTTAAAAAATATGGTGAATTGTATTTTCATACTTTTAGTGATAAGTTATGGAAAATGATGGGTGATAAAATTGGTCAACCAAATAGAAAGCTTATTAATGATTATTTATCTATATTTAAAAATGAAAATTTAGAGTGTATTATGGAGTTAAAATACTTTAACAAGGATGAAATTGAAAGAGCCAAAACATATTTAAAAATAAATGATAGTAGTATTGAAAAATATAATGTATCAGGTGCTCAGTTTAAATTATGCAAAAAATAGCAATAGTAGTAAATGATTCTTGGTATGCATATAATATGCGATTTAATCTTGCATTAGCTTTTAAAAATCAAGCTTATGAAGTAGTCTTTGTATGTCCATATGATAAGTATAGTGAAAAAATAAAAGAAGAGTTTCAATATATAGATATAGCTTTAAATACTAAAGGAACTAATCCTATAGAAGATTTAAAAACTATATACAAGTATCATAAAATATATAAAGAAGTTAATCCAGACATTATACTTCACTATACCATTAAGCCAAATATATATGGAACTATTGCTGCAAGTATGTTAAATATACCAACTATTAATAATATAGCAGGGCTTGGTACATTATTTATAAAACAGAATCTTTTAACAAAGATAGCCAAATGGCTTTATAAATTTTCTCAAAAAAGAGCAACTAAAATATTTTTTCAGAATAATGATGATTTTGATATGTTTATATGTGAAAAACTAGTAGAAAAAGATAAGTGTGATGTATTACCAGGTAGTGGTGTAGATATAGAAAAATTTAAACCAGTAGAGAAACAAGATGATGGAGTATTTAAATTTCTAATAGTTTCAAGAATATTATGGGCTAAAGGTATTGGTGAATATGTTGAAGCTGCAAAGATAATAAAACAAAAGTATAAAAATGTTGAATTTCAATTGTTAGGTTTTTTAGATACTGCAAGTCCTACTGCTATATCAAAAGAACAAATGGATATATGGGTAAAAGATGAAATAGTAACTTATCTTGGTACTAGTGATAATGTAAAAGTTGAAATATCAAAAGTTGATTGTATGGTATTGCCTTCATATTACAGAGAAGGGACTCCTAGGACTTTACTTGAGAGTGCTAGTATGGAAAAACCTATTATTACAACTGATAATGTTGGCTGTCGTGATGTAGTTGATGATAAGCTTAATGGTTATTTATGTGAAGTTAGAAATGCCAAAGATTTAGCAGATAAAATGGAAATGATGATAAATTTATCAGAAGATGAAAGAAAAGCTATGGGTAACGCAGGTCGAGAAAAAATAGTTAAAGAGTTTGATGAAAAGATAGTGATAAATAAATATTTATCTAGTATAAAAGAGATTTTAGAGTGAAGGTACTTTTAACAGGCTCGAATGGTTTCATAGGAAATTATTTTAAAGATAACTATGAAAATAAATACAATATAAATACTTTTTCTTTTTTAAATGATAACTTTCAAGATTTAGATTTACAAAATACAGATACTATTATCCATCTTTCAGCATTAGTGCATCAAATGGGTGGAGCAAGTGAAAAGGAATATGAAAAAGTAAATGTAACTCAAACTTTAAATTTAGCAAATAAAGCCAAAGAAAATGGAGTAAAGCATTTTATCTTTATGAGTACTGTAAAGGTTTATGGGGAAGAGACTAAAACAGCTTATAAAGAAGATAGTAGTTGTAATCCTCAAGACGATTATGGTAAAAGTAAATTAAAAGCAGAGATAGAACTTCAAAAACTTGAAAATGATAATTTTAAAATTTCAATTATAAGAACCCCTATAGTTTATGGCTATGGTGTAAAAGCAAATATAAAAAGTTTGATAAACTTAGTAGATAAAGTTTCTGTTTTACCATTCGCTGATATTGAAAATAAAAGAAGTATGGTGTATGTAGGTAATCTTTGTTATTTGATAGA
>JAIOSY010000179.1 GCA_021107375.1 Sulfurimonas sp. | reverse complement strand
TTGTTCATAATTTAAAATATAAGCTTCAAAAGTATTTGGAATCATTCTTACATCATCACTATCAGCTAGTGGTGTATCAATTAGCTGACGACCTGCACGAAAATTAAAATTTTCATATTTATAATTTATATAAGCTTCGCTCAACTGTGCATAACTACCATCTTCTGAAGATAATTCAGAATTATGCTTAAGCTTATCTCCACTCCAGGCATTAATATCACGAGAAAGTGATAAAGCAACACCAGCGTTAAAACCTTTAAACTCAGCCAACTCATATTTAAGTTGAGTGCCTACTGCTGTTGCATAAGTATCTGTCGCATTATCGTTGTTATAGTTAGAATAAATAGAACTCACTTCTCCACTTATTTTACTATATTTAAACATCCGTTTTAAACCACCAACAACTGTTGCATCTTCTTGTGGAATTTCAGAAACACTCCCAATAGCTTTTCTTACAGAAGAAAGCCTATCTCTATCCTCTTCTATCTCTTGTGCATATACAGCATTTAAGAGTAAAGAAGTTAGCATAGTTATTTTTAAGATTATTTTCATTTTTATTCCTGATTTTATAATTAAAGAATTATATCAATATTTATCTTAATAGCATGTTAATATTGATATAGATTATCAATACCAACATGGATTATTAGATTTGATATAATTCTATTAATAAAATATAATAAGGCGTTTTATGAAATTTTTATGGTCTCCCTCTTCTCACTTTAATTTAGCAAACCTTTTTACTTTTGTAAATATTACAGCAGGGCTTATGGCTACTTATTTTATAACTCAAAACAATTTTTTCTTAACGATTATCTTAGCTTGGATTGGTGGAGCTTTTGATATTTTTGATGGAAAGATTGCTAGAAAATACAACTTATCAAATGAATTTGGTGTCCAACTTGATAGTTTTGCAGACTTTTTAAGTTTTGTTCTTGTTCCTGTATTTTTAATTTTTCAAGCAATTTATGCAAGTTCATTCTCTGGCATGTGGCTTATCATCGCTGCAATTGTAAGTATATATTATGTAATTTCAGGACTAAGAAGATTAATCCATTTTAATCTTCATGCAGATGCAGGTGAGGTTGATAAATATTTTACAGGTGTTCCAACTCCTCTTGGAGCGATACTTTTGTGGTTAGTTTATTTAGCAGCAACGTATTCTCTTATCCCTGCATTTTCAGTAGTTATATTGATGGCTATTATAGGGTGGAGTTTAAATTCAACTCTTAAAGTTAGACATCCTTAGGCTTTTATCTTAAATCTACAACTACCAACAGTAATAACTTTACCATTAGTTATTACACTTTTAATATATTCTAATGTACCCTTAGCACCATCTTCACCAACTTCCTCTGAAATAATTTTGATTAAATCATTCTCATTTGTATCAGTCCATGTTTTTTCATAACTGTATTGTGTTTGTATTTTCATTACTCTACCTCACTCTCAATTGAGAGAGTCTTTTTAGATTTTACTCCAAGAGCCACTATATTCTCTGCTCTTTTTATAATATTACCTCGCCCAGTTTTTAATCTATTCATAGAGGTATCATAAGAATCTTGTGCTTTTTGAAGATGAGAGCCAACTTTTTTCATCTCATCAACAAAACCAACCAATTTTTCATACATCGCCTCAGCCTCAGAAGCAATTTTAAAAGCATGGTCTTGTTGTCGTTGTGTTCTCCAAATATGCTCTATAGTTCTTAAGGTTACAAGTAAAGTTGATGGAGAAACTACTAAAATATTGTCATCGTAAGCCTTTTTAAAGAACTCTCCATCTTCTCCGAGTGCCAAATGAAAAGCACCCTCTATTGGCATAAACAAAAGAACATAATCAAGAGTATTTATCCCATCTAATTTCTCATAATTTTTAGCACTTAACTCTTTAACATGCCCAGCTATACTTTGCAGATGTTCTTTTAACGCAACAGACTTGGCATGTGGATTATCTTCGCTCATAAATCTCTCATAAGCAACAAGTGAAACTTTTGAATCTATCACAATATCTCTTTGTTGTGGCATGTGGATAATAACATCAGGACGATAAGTTTTACCCTCAATCGATTTTAAAGTTGCCTGAGTTTCATACTCAACCCCATCACGAAGCCCTGATTCTTCCAAAATTCTTTCTAAAATTATTTCACCCCAATTACCTTGAGTTTTATTTTCCCCTTTGAGTGCATTTGTAAGATTTAGTGCATCAGTAGAGAGTTGTGCATTCATCTCTTTTAAACGAAGTAGTTCATCTTTGAGTAGATGTCCATCTTTTGCACTTAGATTAAACTGCTCTTTTGATTGTGTCGAGAAATTTGTTATCTGTTCACGAAATGGTTTTAACAAAATTTCAAACTGTTCTTTTTGAGTATGCGAAAACTGTTTTGATTTATCTTCAAAGATTTGATTTGCTAAAAGTTTAAATTCTTTACTTAACTCATCTTTTGCAGATCTAAGTACAGCTAGTTTTTCATTTGAAGATTTTATCTCTTCCTCATAACGAGTATTTAAAACAGCGTATTTAAGTTGCAAATCATTTTTTTCTTTTGTCATCTCCACATGCCAAGAATCTAACTCCTTGTTTTTTTCTAAGGCTAAACGCAACAAATCTTTTTGTTTTAAATATAAAACAGTTAAAAAAACAAAAAAACAAAAAACAACGATAAAAAGTATCATATATACATCCATAGGGCAACCTAATTATTTATTTAAAAAATTATACAATATTTATAATTCTTTAACAAATGCAGGGATATAATTGCTTACAAGCCAACTAAAAGGTAGATTTTTAAAATATGGTTAAATGGGATGTTGGACTTAATACTAATGTTGAAAAATTAGATAAAGAACATGAGTCTCTGCTAAACTCTATTTCTAAACTCTCTTTAGCTATTGATAGCGATGTGTCAAACAAACACTTGATAGAGTATTTTGACTCTTTGGAAAAAGAATTAATAGCTCATTTCCATTATGAAGAGGACTTACTTGAAAAGTGTGATTGTAAGGAATTACAAAAACATAAAGTTGAACATGATGAATTTATTAAAAAACTTCCTCAAATCAAAGAAAAGCTTTTAAACTCAGATAGCTATATACAAGCGAAAGAGGTTGTTCTTGAACTAACAGATTCTCTGATTAATAATATTATTGAAGATGCTCCGTTAACAAATTGCTATGATAAATGTAAAATCACAAATAACTCTAAAGAAAAGCCCTCT
>JAIOSY010000061.1 GCA_021107375.1 Sulfurimonas sp. | reverse complement strand
GTAATGTTTTTTAACCAATCTTTCATTTTTTTCTCATAACCAATACTTTTTAAGTTCACAAACTTCATTGTCGTTGTAAGATGACTCTGTTTTACGAAGCCACCAAAGTCATGAGGGTATAAATAACCCTTGTGCTGCTGCTTTAAAGCTTCTGGAATTTCAAGTAAATCACCATTTTTTACGGATTTTATTGCTTCATTTATTGCTAAGTATGAAGAGTTGGATTTTGGTGAGGCACAAAGATAAACTACAGCTTGAGCTAAAATAATTCTAGCTTCTGGAAAACCAATTTTACCCACACTTGTCATACAGGAAGTTGTCAAAGTTAAAGCCTGAGGATTTGCATTTCCTATATCTTCACTTGCTAAAATTACAAGTCGTCTAGCTATAAAATCAGCTGACTCTCCACCCTCTATTAGACGGGCGAGATAATAAATCCCTGCATCAGCATCTGAGCCACGAATCGACTTAATCATCGCAGAGATTAAATCATAATGGATTCCAGCTTCACTACTTCCACCACTTATGGCATGTGGACGGAGGGATTTTAAAAGCTCTAAAGTTATATGAGTATCAATATTTGAGGTAAATTCTAAAAGTTTTAACATCGCTCTTGCATCACCACCAGAGCTTTTAACTAGGTAGTCTTTTGCATCATCATCAAAGGTAACTTCAACTTTCCCACATGCCAAGGTGAGTAATTTCTCTAAAGCTTCATTTGAGATATTTTTCAACTCAAAAAGCATTGAGCGAGAACGGATAGCTGAAGTTAGTGAAAAGAAAGGATTTTCAGTTGAAGCACCTATAATTAAAACAGAGTTGTTTTCCATCACAGGAAGTAAAACCTCTTGTTGATTTTTAGCTAAGCGATGAACTTCATCTATAAATATTAAAGGTTTTTGGAGAGCATTTTTATACTGTTCAAAGATTTTACGAAGTTGTTCTATTTTTAGTGAGGTTGCGTTAAATTCATAAAACGGCATATCCATAGATGAAGCGATAATTCTCGCAATAGATGTCTTTCCCGTCCCAGCAGGACCATAAAAGAAACTATGACCCAAAGCATTTTTTTCACACAAGATTCTAAGTGGTGCAGAGGAAGAACTTAAATGTTCTTGTCCAACTAATTCATCGAAAGTTTTTGGTCTTAAAGTTAAAGTCAAATTCAAATTTCATCCACAGAAACAGGTTTACCAAAGTAGTAGCCTTGAAATTCATCAATACCTAACTCATAAACAATATCAAAAATCTCTTTTGTTGCTACATATTCTGCAATGGTCTTAATCCCTAAAGCTTTTGCGAACTGTACAACACTCTGGACTATTTTATATGAGTGTTTATCTGTAGCAATATTTTTAATAAGTGTAGCATCAATTTTAAGAAATTTTGGTGATATTCCTATAATATGAGATAGATTTGAATACCCAGATCCAAAATCATCAATCGCTATAAATGCACCAAGTTTTTTAAATTTTTCCAATTGTTTTGAAAATGATTCATAATTCTTAATCTCTTCATCTTCAAGAATCTCTAGTGCTATATAATTTGAAGTTGTTCCATTTTCTTGATTTAAACTGTTCAAATCAACTAGATGTTTTTTTATCATGCTAGTCAACGCATGATTGCTAAAATCATGCATATCCATATTAATAGATAAGGATATGTTTTTTTCTTTAATAGCTGTTAATGCCTTGTCTATTACAGTGTATGAAAGATGGTTATATTGTTTAGTCTGTATCGCAATATTCATAAAATGAAAAGGAGATATAATATCCTCCTCTCCCTCTTCACTGTATTGTTTAATTCTTATTAGAGCTTCATATTTAATAATTTGTTTATTTCGGTTTACAATAGCTTGAAAAAATGGCACAACTCTATCTTCTTCCAATGCTTGCCTAATCTCTCTTTTCCAATACAAAGTGTTTTGTAGCTCTTTAGTTGTATCCATAAGCATATTGTATGTAGCAAAGTTTTTACCAGAAAGCTTTGCATCATGCAGAGCCATGTCTGCTTTACCAAGTGGGTTCTCATGACTAAATGATACCCCTATAGTAACACTTATCTCTAAATATTCATTAATAGATTCAATGTATATTTTATTATGCTCTATAAAATAAAATAGTTTATTTAGTGTTGTTTCATATTTTTCTACATCAATATTATTTACTGTTTCATACAATACAAATTCATCACCTGAGATTCTATATAGTTGGTAATTATTATCTTTAATATATTGTTTTAGTAGATGTGAAAATTCTATTAATATTTTATTTCCAACATCTGTTCCATATAGTTTATTATAAGTTTTAAATGAATCAATATCGATTAAAAAGATAACCGGTATCTCTTTATCACTAGACAAAGAAAGAGTTTTGAAAAATGAATATCTGTTTGGAATATGAGTTAAATCATCAATGTATAGTTTTTCTTTTAGTTGTTTAGTTCTTTTTTGTACTTTTTCTTCTAATTCTTGAGTGTTTTTCTCAATCTTTTGTTTGCTTAATTTTAATTCATCACTCATCTCATTAAAATGTTGAGATAGTATCTCCAGCTCATCACCGGTTTTTATATCTATATGCTTAGAATAATCCCCTTTGGAGATTAAGGAAAGAGCTTTAGAAAGTGTATTTAAAGGATTTGTAATATTTGAAGAGAGTTTATAAGTTGCGATAAGAGCAATCAAAAGTATAATAATAAAAATAGTTAATATTAACTCCAGTTTCTTAAAAGGTATCTCCATAAAATCGGAATAACTACAACTTAAAAGTAATACAGAACTATTGTTAAAAAGAGGTAGACTATAT
>JAIOSY010000199.1 GCA_021107375.1 Sulfurimonas sp. | reverse complement strand
TATAAAAGATTCAAAAGCTATAAAAATAGTTTCAAAACTAAATGATATATGGAAAAAATAGATGTTAATTTTAAATAGTGGTGGTACTTTTAATAAAAGATATAATCAAATAAATGGTGAACTTGAAGTTCCTTATGATAATTATGCAATTGAGAAAATTTTAGAGAGTATAAATGTTGATTATGATTTAGCAGGTGTAGTTTATAAAGATAGTCTTGAGATGGATGTTAATGATAGAAAGATGTTGGCAAATATAATAATGGAATCAAAAGATGATACTTTTATTATTGTTCATGGAACAGATACTATTCATGAGACTTCTGAATTTTTATCTGAAATTTTTGAAGATAGAAAGATTATTTTAACTGGGGCAATGAAACCTTTTGAAATAGACAATATTGAATCTGCTATTAATCTTGGAATTGCTATAGGTTTTTGCCAAGCCAAAGAGCAAAATGGAGTTTATATTTGCATGAATGGACATGTTGGCATGTGGAATACAATAGTAAAAAATAGAGCTAAAGGAAAGTTTGAACTTGTCAAATAATATAGCTTGTACTCATTGTCATTTAGAATTTAATGAGTCTGTAATGATAAAAGATGGTGAGCATTATTTTTGTTGTAATGGTTGTCAGGGTGTTTATCATCTTCTTAATGAAGAGGGTTTAGATAGTTTTTATGAAAAGGCTGGTAATACTAAATTAACACCTCAAACTGGACAGTATGAGGATTCATCAAATTTTAATTCCCCTGCATTTTATGATAAATTTGTAAAAGTAAATAGTGATGGTTTTAGTGAAGTTTCTTTAATTATAGAGGGGATTCATTGTTCAGCGTGTGTTTGGTTAAATGAAAAAGCACTTCATCAAATGGCTGGAGTAATTGAAGCCAATATTAATTATACAAATAATAAAGCAACAATTATTTGGGCTGATGAAGTTGTGAAGCTATCTGGTATTATAGATATGATTCGAGCAGTTGGTTACAATGCTTTTCCTTATGATGCATCGATTATGGAAGTTAAGGCTAATGCTAAACGAAAAGAGTATTATCTTCGAATGGCAGTAGCTATTTTTGGTTCTATGAACATTATGTGGATAGCAGTTGCTCAGTATGCTGGATATTTTTCTGGTATAACTCAAGAGATGAAAACTATTTTAAATGTTGCAGAGTGGGTGCTTGCTACTCCAGTTTTATTTTATAGTGGATGGATTTTCTTTCGTGGTGCTTATTATGGAATAAAAAATAAAGTTGTAAATATGGATATATTAGTTGCAACTGGGGCAACTTTAACATATATTTATTCTATCTATATTACTCTCATAGAGCAGGGTGAAGCGTATTTTGATTCTGTTAGTATGATAATAACTTTTGTTCTTATTGGTAAGTTTTTAGAAGTTTTAAGTAAGAAAAATGCTGCTGATGCATTAGATATTATGGGTAAGAATATCCCTAGTGAAGTTAATATTATAAAAGATGATAAGATTATCTCTTGTAAACTTGATGATGTTTGTATTGGTGATATTATTATTATTTCATCTGGGGAAAAAGTTTTATTTGATGGTGAAATTCTTCAAGGAGATGGTTATTTTGATGAGTCAAATTTAACAGGGGAAAGCGAACCAATATATAAAAATGTTGGAGATGTTGTGATTAGTGGAACAACAAGTATTGATGCTGATATTCATCTTAGGGCAACTAAAGATTTTAAACATTCAACACTCTCCTCTTTAGTATCGCTTTTAGAGTCTGCGATTACTAAAAAACCTAAAATAGAGCAGATGGCAAACCACTTATCTGAGTATTTCTCTTCAACAATTTTACTTTTATCTTTTATTACATTTTTAGCTTGGTTATTTTGGCCACATAGTTTTGAAATCTCTTTTATGGTTGGAATCTCTGTTATTATTATTGCTTGTCCATGTGCTTTAGCTCTTGCCACTCCTGTTGCTAGTTTAGTAGGTTTAAGTTTAGGTGCGAAAAGAGGGATTCTTTTTAAAGAAGCAGCTCAGCTTGAGACTATGGCTAAAGTAGATACCCTTGTTTTAGATAAAACAGGTACGATTACAGTTGGAAAACCAGAGGTTATAAAAGAGAAAATATTTAAAGATTTTGACAAATCAGTTTTATACTCTCTTGTTAAATCCTCCAATCATCCTGTGGCATGTGGAATAGCAAATTATTTAAAAAATGATAAAAGTTTTAATGAATATATTTTAGATGAATATACGCAAGTTCCGGCATGTGGGATAAGTGCTAAACATGAGAATATTAAAATTTTAGGTGGAAATCTTAAACTTATTATTGAAAATGAAATTATTTGTGATTATCAAAGTGATAATACTGTTTTTTATTTTGCTTATGATGGTGAAGTTGTTGCTATTTATGAGTTAAGTGATAAGATAAAAGATAATGCAAAAAATTTAATAAATAACTTAACTCAAAGGGGCATAGATATAGTTATGCTTACTGGTGATAATACTACTACAGCTAAAAAAGTAGCCAATAAGGTAGGGATAAAAACATATATAAGTGAGCAAACTCCTGAAGATAAAGCTGATTATATTCAAGCGTTACACAACAAAGATAAAACGGTTGTAATGGTTGGAGATGGGGTTAATGATATTTTAGCTTTAGCTTCTGCTGATATTGGTATTGTAATGGGTAGTGGAAGTGATATAGCTGTTGATGTTAGTGATATTATTCTTTTAGATGATTCATTAAATTCTCTTGAAGATGCTTTTAAAATATCTCGTACTACATATGGATTGATTAAGCAAAATCTTGGAATTTCATTGGTATATAATGCGATAACAATACCTTTAGCTATGGCAGGTTTTGTGATACCTTTGGTTGCAGCTATATCAATGTCTATTAGTTCATTGTTGGTTGTTGGTAACTCTATGAGAATTAGATTTCAGTGGAATAAAAATTAAGGTTGGTATAGATGGATAACTGGGTAATTGCTATGATGTTGGGTGCATCTATATTTTTGGGTGCTATTGCTCTGTTTGCATTTCTTTGGGCTGTTAAAAATGGTCAGTTTGATGATGAAGAGAAGTTTTTAAATGCTGCAAAATTTGATGGCGAAGATGAGTTAAATGATGCTGTTAATCAAGAGCGAAAAAAAGAGGCACTAAAAAGAAATTATAGACCTGAATAGTTTTGGTTTAAATAGAGATATGAATTGCCATAAAAGGCAATTCAAAAGGTAAATTACTTACCGATAGTTTGTGAAAATGCGTCTAAATCAGCATCAGAATACTTAGCTACTTGACCTTTCATAAGACCTTTCATAGCTTTACCATAAGTACCAGCTTTGTACCCTTTAAGAGCAGCAGCGATATCTGCATGAGTCATCTCAGCTACATTTAGAGATTTACCTAGAGCTTTTTTAGACCAGTCTGCACCGTGACAAGAAGTACATGCTTTTGCATTTACTGCTGCCATTGAAGCTGTTGCTAGTGCTAAAGTAGCGATTGAAGCGATAACGATTTTTTTCATTTTTATTCCTTGAGATTTAATTTCAGACAAATTATAGTGATTTGAGTCTTAAATACATGTTAATGAATTATATTGTATCATTTTGTTAAACTAAAATAGTATGGATAAGTAAATGAAATATATAGAAGATGCGTTAAAAGATAAAACAATTTTAATAACTGGTGGTGCTGGATTTATTGGTTCAAACTTGGCTTTTTACTTCCAAAACAACCATCCACATGCCAAGATTGTAGTACTTGATAGCTTTAGAAGTGGTGAGACACTATCTAATGGAAACCTAAAGAGTTTTGGGCATTTCAAGAACTTATTAGGTTTTAAAGGTGAGATTATTAGTGGTGATATTAATGATAAAGATTTACTTTTAAATTTAGAAACTAATTATAAATTTGATTATATATTTCACGAAGCTGCAATCTCTGATACTACAGCGTTAGAACAAGATTTAATGATAAAAACAAATGTAAATGCGTATAAAGACCTACTGGACTTGGCTTTGACACATTCTGCCAATATTATATATGCGTCGTCTGCTGCTACATATGGTAACGCTGAGTCTCCTCAAAGAGTTGGAAGAGAGTCACCTCAAAATGTTTATGGCTTCTCAAAACTTAGTATGGATAATTTAAGTCGTGAATATATAAAAAAATCTGATATTTCTATTGTTGGGCTTAGATATTTTAATGTGTATGGAAATGGTGAGTATTTTAAAAATACAACTGCTTCAATGGTTTTACAATTTGGACATCAGATTTTAGCAGGAAAAAATCCTAAACTTTTTGAAGATAGCGATAAAATACTTCGTGATTTTATATATATAGAAGATATTATCCAAGCAAATATAAAAGCTATGAAACCAAAGAAGAGTGGTATTTATAATGTTGGGACAGGAAAAGCTAGAAGTTTTCAAGATATTGTAGATATTTTACAGAGTGAACTTGGAACTAGCTTGGCATGTGAATATATTTCAAATCCTTTTATAGGAAGTTATCAATTCCACACTGAAGCAGATATTCAAACTACAAAAGATGCTCTTGGATATAAACCAGCTTTTGAGATGGAAGATGGAATAAAAGCTTATGTGAGTGATATTAAAAGAGTATATGATGAAGAAGTGAAATAATGAAAACTCTTAAAAATTCTAAACCAAATATTTTAGTTATTGGTGATTTGATGATAGATCACTATCTTTGGGGTAGTTGTGAGAGAATCTCTCCTGAGGCTCCCGTTGCTGTTGTAGATATTACAAAAGAGACCACTGTTCTTGGTGGTGCGGGTAATGTTATAAATAATCTTGTTGCCCTTGGTGGGGAAGTTAGTGTTTGTAGTGTTATTGGGGATGATGAGAATGGTATTGAGTTAAAATCAATGTTAAATACTATAGGTGTTGATTCTCAAAATATTATTATTCAAAATGAACGAAAAACATCTAAAAAAAGTAGAGTAATCGCTAGTTCACAACAAGTGATTCGATATGATAAAGAGAGTAAAGAAAATATAAGTGATGATTCCGTTAGTAATATACTTGATTCCTTAATTAAAACTATCTCAAAATATGATGCAATTATATTATCAGATTATGGCAAGGGTGTTTTAAGAGAAAAATTATGTCAAGGTGTTATCTCTTTAGCGAAAAATCATAATATAAAAGTTCTTGTTGACCCTAAGGGTCGTGATTTTTCTAAATATAAAGGTTCTTACCTTTTAACACCAAATAAAAAAGAGGCGATTCTTGCTACGGGTGTAGATATAAATGATAATACCTCTTTACAAAAGGCTCTTATTAAATTAAAAGAGGAGTGTGATTTAGATATATCTTTAATTACTTTATCTGAAGATGGTATCTCTGTTTATGATGATGAGCTTAAGATTTTTCCAACAGTTGCCAAAGAGGTTTTTGATGTAACTGGTGCTGGGGATACTGTTATCGCTTCTATCGCTTTTGCCGTGTCTTGCGGAAAAAATATTGAGGAGACTGCAGCCTTTGCAAATCTTGCTGCTGGTGTTGTTGTTGGAAAAATTGGTTCTGCTACTGTAACAATGCAAGAAATTGAAGATTATGAAGCTAGTTTACATAAAAGTACATCTGATGCTCATATAAAAAGTTTTGAAGATATACAAGCTGTTGTGAAAAGATATAAAGAAAATGGTAAAAAAGTTGTTTTCACAAATGGTTGTTTTGATATTTTACATGTTGGGCATGTGAAGTATCTTCAAATTGCTAAAAGTTTCGGAGATATCCTTATAGTAGGACTTAATTCTGATGAGTCAGTATCTCGTTTAAAAGGTCCAACTCGCCCTGTAAATATTGCACAAGATAGAGCATATCTTTTAGCAGCTTTAGAAGCTGTTGATTTTGTTGTTCCTTTTACAGATGATACCCCTTATGAACTCATTAAAATGGTTGCACCTGATGTTTTAGTAAAAGGTGGAGATTATGAGGGGAAAACTGTTGTTGGAACTGAGTTTTCTGGCGAATTAAAGTTAGTTGATTTTGTAGATGGAAAAAGCACTACAAAAACGATAGAGAGGATACAAGCAGGAACAACTTGCTAAATATCTAACTCTTTTACAGCCTCTATAACCTCTGAGGCTGTGATAGTTGTCATACACTCATGATGTTTAAGTGGACATTCCCTTTTCATACAAGGGGAACAATCCATATCATGTCTTACAATCTTACTTTTTTCATTCATCCATTGTGAAGTTTCTTTATGTTTTGTTGGTCCAAAAATAGCTACTGTTGGAACTTGATAAGCAGCAGCTACATGCATAGGTCCACTGTCGTTTGTTATAAATAAAGAACACCCACCAATGTTAGAGCATAACTCTTGGATATTTGTTTTTCCTGCTAAGTTTATATAGTTTCCCACATGCCGAGTTTTTAAATTTTGTTCAATCTCATTTGCCATCTCAACTTCATTTGGTCCACCGAAAATAATAATGTCAAATTTACTGCTAAACTCTGCTCCAACCTCTGCAAATCTCTCTGGATACCATCTTTTTGCACTTCCATAAGTTGCCCCTGCATTTATGCCAAGAGTTGGTTTTGAAAACTTTTTAGGCTTTATATATAGCTTTAAATTTGAGATATCATCTTTTTTATAATTATCAACATTTATCATAGCTAGTTCAGCATACTGAAGTGCTAAATGTTTGTTACTTTTAATTTTTGGAGTGTGTGAGAGTAAAAACATAGAGTGCCATGATTGTTTTGCTAAACATAATACTGTTTTAGTAAATCTTAGAAGTAAAGATGAATGAATCTGATTTCTAAAAGTAACCCCTAAGTGAAATTCACCCAAATCACGAGCAAGTTTATAAGTTGCCAAAAATCTGTTTGAGGCTTTTTTTGTTTCATCAACTACTGCTCTTTCACATTGTGGATGATGCTTTATCGCTTCAATACTTACATAACTGCCAACAAAAGTAAGTTTGGCATGTGGATGGTATTTGCAAAGTAACTCTATTGCAGGAGTTGCCATGATAGCATCTCCAAGCCAGTTTGGTAATATTATTAGAATTTTCATCTATTCTAGTACTCTCTTTTTGGTTAAGTATTTTTTTGTAAATTTATCCCAGCGTCTATTTATTTTTTGTCTGGCAAAGTATGGGATTTTATTTGGAAAGGTAAAATATGTTATATCCCCAAGTCCGTCAATTAAGACTAAATTAGATTCAGATTCACTAGTTTTTCTCAAAAGTATATTTTTTGGCATCATCCCATAGTTGAAAATCACACAATACTTTAGAAAAAAATCTTTATACTCTTGTAACTCTTTTGTATAGTTTTCAAC
>JAIOSY010000293.1 GCA_021107375.1 Sulfurimonas sp. | reverse complement strand
CATGCCATAGATCAGGCTTTAAAAGCAAATTATCTTTTTGAAAAAGATGTTGATTATGTTGTAAATGATGGCGAAGTTGTAATTGTAGATGAGTTTACTGGTCGCCTTAGTGAAGGGCGTCGTTTTTCTGAGGGTCTTCATCAAGCACTTGAAGCTAAAGAGGGTGTTGAGATTAAAGAAGAAACTCAAACATTAGCAGATATTACTTTTCAAAATTATTTTAGAATGTATGATAAATTAGCTGGAATGACTGGTACTGCAGAGACTGAAGCAACAGAATTTGCTCAAATTTATTCACTAGATGTTGTTTCTATCCCTACAAATGTTCCTATCTCAAGAGAGGACTTAAATGATCTTATCTATAAAACAGAAGAGGAAAAGTTCGAAGCAGTTATAAACACTATTAAAAAATTAGCTAAAACTGGACAACCTGTTTTAATAGGTACTGCCTCTATTGAAAAATCTGAAGAGCTACATGAAGTTCTCAAAAAAGAAAAAATTGCACATACAGTACTTAATGCTAAAAACCATGAGCAAGAGGGTGAGATTATTAAATCTGCTGGTGCTAAAGGTGCTGTAACAATCGCTACAAACATGGCTGGTCGTGGTGTTGATATTAAGGTGAATGATGAAGTAATTGCCCTTGGTGGTTTATATATTATTGGTACTGAAAGACATGAAAATCGTCGTATAGATAATCAGCTTCGTGGTCGTTCAGGTCGTCAAGGTGATGCTGGAACTACACAGTTTTACTTATCTTTAGAAGATAATCTTCTTCGTATTTTTGGAAGTGATAAGATTAAATCTATCATGGAGAGACTTGGTGTTGAAGATGGTGAGTATATAGAGTCAAAAATGGTTACTCGTGCAGTTGAAAAAGCTCAAATAAAAGTTGAAAATATGCATTATGAGGGTCGTAAGCAGATTGTTGAGTATGATGATGTTGCAAACGAGCAGAGAAAAATTGTATATAAATTTAGAAATCAACTACTTAGCAAAGATTATGATGTAGCTGTTAAAATAGATGAAGTAAGAGGTGAATATATAGAAAATCTTTTACAAATTTCAGATATTTTTGATGGTGGAGCTAGGGAAGATTTTAACCTTAAGAAAGTATCTGAACTTTTAAAAGAACAGATTAATTTTGATTTAAATTATGATGATTTAACATCTTTAGAATATGATGAACTTTTAGAAAATATTACAGCATCTGTAAAAAAATCTTATGATGATAAGATGGGTGTACTTGAAGATGATGTAAGAGTTGATATAGAAAAAGAGTTTTATCTTAAAGAGTTAGATAATGCTTGGAGAGAACACCTTTATGCTATGGATACTATGAAAACTGGTATTAGACTTCGTGCATATAACCAAAAAGATCCTTTAGTTGAGTATAAAAAAGAGAGTTATAATCTTTTTGGTGAACTTATTAATGATATTAAATTTAACACTATTAAAACTCTTCACATAATTCAGTTTAAAATGGAATCTGCTGAGGATGAAGCTGCAAGAATTGCTGAGAAGTTAGCAACAGAACAAAAATTAAAAGAAGCGGCAAGAATATTTAATCATGCAAATCATGAGCAAGAAGAGGTTGTTGAGAAAAAAATAGCTAGAAATGATCCTTGTCCATGTGGAAGTGGTAAAAAATATAAACAATGTTGTGGAAAAAGTGGTCCCAAGAAGGGGGTATTTGCTGGAAACGGTGCATTTGCTTCTTGAAAAATGATATAGTACCGTATTTAGTAAAACGCTTTTTACGGTTTGACAAAGATCAGCCATTTATCTTTTTATCTGCACTATTGGCTTTTTTAGGAATTTCTTTAGGTGTTACGGTACTTTTGGTAGCTATGGCACTTATGAACGGTTTTGATAATGAGTTTAGAAAAAAGTTAACTATTATGAACTACCCTTTAACTGTTGTTCCAAAATTTTATGGTGCTGTTAATGAAAATCTTCTTATTGATTTACAAATAAAATTTCCACAATTATCTTTTAGTCCTTATGTACAATCATCTATCATGGCAAGAAGTGGTGCTAAACTTGAGGGTGGCTATATTTTTGGAGTAAATTTTGAGGATGAAATCAAAGTAAATAGTGTTCTTAAAGAAGCACTTATCGATACAGAAGTTAAAAAGTTCAGTGTTGTAGTTGGTAAAAGTTTAAAAGATGATTTTAATCTGTATGTTGGTGATAAGTTGATGTATATTTTTACTCATGTTGAACCGGGTGGACTATCCATTACACCAAAAATTAAAAGATTTAAAGTAGCTGGTGTTTTTGATTCTGGATTATCTGCTTATGATAAAGCGTATAGTTACACAACATTATCTTCTCTTCAAGCTATGTTACATATGCCATCTAATCAATATAACGGTATTCATATATTTTCTAGTAATCCACATGCCGATATAGAAAAAATAAAGGCAGAATTACCAATGAGTGTAACAGTAAAAGGTTGGTGGCAGGATAATGTAAACTTTTTTGCAGCTTTAGAACTTGAAAAAGCATCACTTTTTATAGTTTTGATGCTTATTATTGTTATAGCAGCTATTAATATTATATCTTCACTCCTTATGACTGTTATGAATAGAAGAGGGGAGATAGCATTGCTATTATCCTTAGGTGCAACAACTACAGAGGTTAAAAAGGTCTTTTTATATCTTGGTGTTGTGATTGGTGTTAGTGGTATATTCGCGGGTGTTGTACTTGGTATGAGTTCTATTTGGGTCTTAGGAACTTTTGATATTATATCTTTACCTAAAGATGTTTATCCAACGACAACACTTCCTTTAGATTTGAGTCTTAAAGATTTTATCATGATTGTTGTTGGAGCATTTGGAATTGTTATAGCATCTGCATATTATCCAGCAAAAAAAGCCAGTGAAGTAGATGTTTTAACAGTTTTAAGAAATGAGTAACAATAAATTTGGGTTAAATTATAATCTTTATTTGATATAATTCTTTTAATGATTAAAACCTCTAAACAATTATATAGGAATTTTATATGAGATACTTTTTTACAGCGTTATTAATTACAGCTTTGTTCTCTGGTTGTGCAGTTAGAAATGCTTTTAGTAAACTAGAAATAAATGAAAAACAAGAAAGAGCTATTGAAAATACTAAGAGTGGAAAGATGGTATTTAAAGAAAAGGTTGGTGGAATATTTTCAGCAATGTACCTAAATGATATCTATCCAAGTATGAATAAAAGTACGAACTATTTTTATGTGTCTATTTATTTAAAAGATGGATATGAAAATCTAAGTATTACATCAAATAAACAAAAGCCATTAAAAATAAAAACACTTCCTCATAATAATAAATTTACTCGTCTTTTGCCAATGCAAAGTGAATGGGCAAAGAATTATTTAGTATCTTTTGATAACAATGAGAAAGCTGGAGTAAATTTATCTATCGAAAGCGGTCAGTTTTCTTCGGGTCAGTTAAATTATCTAAGAGACTAATTATAGAAACTTCTTCTCCAAGAATTTTTTTATATATTACATAGTTGGATAGAACTTTTTTACCGTACTCTCTGCTCTCTTTGTTTGACATTAACTCCATACTTAAAAAAGGTTCATATTTACCTTTTTTAAATGTTCCTGATAGAAGATGTTTTTTGAAAAATCCCATACCCCCATTATAAGCATAAGCTGTAAAAAGAGGGTGATAAAGAGATTTTTTCATCCATTTAAGATGTTTTAGTGCATATTTAATATTATATTCTGGTTGAAACATATCATCATAACAAGTTATTGGATTTTTCATTCTTTTACTTAAATCATCAGTTACAAATGGCATAATTTGCATCAATCCAAGAGCAAATGAGCGAGATAGTGCAGAGGGAATTAAATTACTTTCTTGACGCATAAGTGCATAAACAAGTGCTTTTTCATCATTTGAAATGTCACCTAGATATTTATTATATGGCATTATATATCCATGCATCTTATAGTTATGAGCCTTTTGAATGATATATGATTGAACTGAAGTCATATCTTTGTGGTTATATTTATCGGCAAGTTCAAAAAGTTTATTTTTTGGTGTTTCTTTTATCTCTTTTATAATTTTATTCCAAACAAATGGATCACATATATTTTTCTTACTCTCTTCATTTTTAATTTTAACAGATGAAAAATAATTATCTACAATTATGCCTAATTTTTCTTTAGCGTATAAACTATAAATATTTATACTCATACTTGATGCTAACTCTTCTAAATATTTTTTATCTGCAGTTACTTGATATATCCAAAAAGTATTTTTATCCATATTCATTTTACTTTTTGTTTTGATTTTTGCAAGATTAAAATGTTTTAAGGCATTAGTTGTACGAAAATATTTTAAATTATGTAATCCTAAAATAAAATTACTATCTGCTCCAATATTTTTACCATTTAAAAGAAGTATAGATTTTTGAAGTTTATCTAATTTATCATCGTTTACTATTGTTTTGATTAAATAAAACTTTTTCCAAGATGAAGCATCTTCTGAAAATATTGAATTTATAAATTTTTTAGAAAAATTTATATTTAAATTATCTCGTCTATGTTTTGCAGTTGTACTTATAAACATTTTTAATATAGTATTTGAATCATATGCTTGATAAGCTTGTTGTGAATATGGTTCAGCTTGAATTCTAATTAAATTTTTTGTTGTCTCAGATTCTATTTTAGCTAAAAGTTTTGCTCTTGTTGAATCATCTAAATTTAATGTTTTATATGGATTTATTGCTAATTTTAAGCAATCTTTTTCAGATATAGATAGTAAATCTTTTTTACTTCTACATTCTATTTCTCGTTTTAAGGTTTTATTATTAGATTTTTTTAAATATAGTTTTTTTATTTTAGCTACATTCCCCTCTACTTGAGTATAAGCAGCATCAGCTTGTTTAGAAGTGATATTTTGTTTTAGATATTGCCAAATCATAAAGTTTT
>JAIOSY010000164.1 GCA_021107375.1 Sulfurimonas sp. | reverse complement strand
ATAGTTGCTATTCCAGTAATACGGATTTGTTTCTAGTTCAAGCTTAGGGGTTTGTTTCTCCCCCAGTGCATAACCTTTAGAAAGAGTATACGGTCCCATGCCGAAAGGACCGGGAGATTGTATTGCAGAACCTGTTTCTCCTCCTTTAAATCCATAGGTATCTAAATATTTCTTACTATAAAAATATATTCTTGCCAAATCAGAAAAGAACATTTCATATTTTTGTTCTAAAATTATTTTAAATCTGTAATTATCAATTTTTATAACATTAAAATCTACTTGATCTATGTTGGTATAAAGAATAGGTGATTTTTTAAAATACTCAAAATTTTCTATGACCGAGTCTGTATTAAAATTTGTGCCATCTTGAAATTTCAGGTTTTGTCTAAGTGTAAACTCATAGGTGTAATCATCTATCCGTTTGTGACTCTTAGCCAAATCATATTCCCATCCCTGTTTATTGTCAAAAGAGCGTATCAAACCTGAATTTGTGCATTTTGCAATATATGAGTATGGGATACTTGGGATAAATACTTTAATATGAGATTTTGGATGCAGAGGTGCTGCTACACGAGATGCTGAGTTGTCATTTCTAAATCTGGCTTCTGGTATTAGACTCTGACTTGCGTGACCTACAGCAATAAAACAGAATAGGAGTAAAATCTGTCTAAACAAATTTATACCCTACCCCTGAAAGATTGTAGATAATATCAGTAGGCAATTTTTTTCTTAGATTTCTCACCAAAGAGCGCAATGCACTATCAGTCATCACATCTTCATTCCAAACTTTTTCTTGTAATTCTTCATAATATATTATGTGATTTTGATTAGATATCAGAACTTCAAAAAACAACATCTCTTTTTTATTTAGAATAATTGACTGACCTTTGTATGTCAATGCTTTGTTGTCATAATCATAGCTGTAATCAGGATCAGTTTTTAAAGTAACTTCACGATTTTTATCTACCTGCTCAACACACTTTTCTAAAGCTGTTAATAACTGGTCTAGATCAATTGGCTTAACAAGATATTTTTCCATATGCAACTCAACCGCTTCTAACAGATAGTTCTTATCTGTATGTGCAGTAATCATTATTATCGATGTTCTGGAATCTTCTTCTCTGATTTTTTTTACTAACTCAATACCATCCATTTTAGGCATATGTATATCACTTAGTATAATATCAGGCTTTTTATCTTTATATATTAGATAAGCTTCTTCACCATCAGAGGCTTCAAAAACTTCCTTTGCATAATATCTTAGTGAATCAGTAATATTCTTTCTTATACCAATCTCATCTTCTGCATATAGAATCGTAAGGTTTTGTAGTTTTTCAAGAAGCTCTTTTTTCAAAACATCCTCCTTCTGTTATATGTTCAGCGATAGTATATAATAATATCTATATATTCAAGTAAATTAATGATTTGTTTTTACCAAACCATTTAAAGCATTTGATTTTATATATCTAAGCAAATATTCCGATTCTTCTGCATCTAATTTTGCAAACCCTTTCATAGGTTCAAATAGTGCTTCCCACTCTGTCATTGAATGATGAGGAATTTTTGGTGCGGCATGACATTGAGTACACATCTCATAGTAAAATTCTTCATGTTCTTCCCAAACTTCTGCACTCTCTTTAGTCAAAGAGCCTTTCTCTATATAACCTGAGAGTTCTACTTCATTTTCACTTTTCTTTGTTGCTTTAAAACCTTTAAAAAGTGTTGCAATTAATAACTTTTTCTTTTCGGTAGAGTAGAGATTTAAGCCATCAATATAGCCTTTAACTGTCACTTTTACATTTTTACCATCATCTTTTACCACATGAACTGGTACACCTAAGAAAAGTTTTGCAATCTCCCTACCTTTTGATTTTAATTCTGTATTACTCACAAATACATACATCTCATTGGCATTTACTTGAACAAAAAGTCCAAGTAATAATGCTGATGAAAGTAAAGTTTTTAATAATTTATACATCTTAAGCTCCTATAATAGTTGGTGCACTATATGCCAAGTTTGGTTTAACTACACCAGCTTTTTTAATTGACACTAAAACAGTATTTGCTGTTGTAGCTTGTGCCATAGATGAAGTTGGTCTTGATGAAGTTAATAAATTTGTCTGACCACTATTACATCTTGTTTTATTTTCTGTTGCATCTTCAGGAGAGTACCAGGCACCCTCTTCGATAGCTACAACACCGTCTCTTATTGTTTTAGTTACAACAACACCAGCTAAAACACTTCCTCTGTCATTGTAAACTTCTACGATCTCACCATCTCTCACACCAAACTTTTTTGCATCGTTTGGAGAGATTCTAATAGGCTCTCTACCTTGTACTTTATGAACATTTTGCACCCAAGTATTATCTAACTGAGAGTGAACTCTGTATGTAGGATGAGGAGAAACCAAGTGCAATGGATATTTTTTAGATAACTCTTTGTTTCCTAACCACTCTGCTGGTTCAAACCAAGTCGGATGCCCTTTGAAATCGTCATATCCAAAGCTTGCAAACTTCTCAGAGAAAATTTGGATTTTTCCAGTCTCTGTTTTTAATGGATTTGCAACCGGGTCATTTCTAAATGCTGCGTGTCTAACATATTTTCTTGCACTATCTGGAACATCATATTTAACTACGCCTTGTTTCCAGAACTCTTCAAAAGATAGTCCCATCTCTTTTTTAGCGTACGATCTTTTGTATAGTCTTTCTATCCACTGCATCGGTGTTCTGCCTCTTGTGAACTTTTTCTCTTTACCAAATCTTTTTGCAAGTTGAGCAAAAATCCAATAATCATCTTGTGATTCATATCTTGCATCTACTACTTTTTTCATAGCAAATACTCTGTCATTTGAGTACGACATACCAGAAGTTATATCATCCCTCTCCATTGTATTCGTAGCAGGAAAAACAATATCCGCCATTTTTGCAGTTGGCGTCCACCATGGTTCAACAACAATCATGGTATCAAGCGTTCTCATAGCCGCTACCAACTCATTTACATCTGGCTGATGACCGATTGGAGAACACCCTGCACTTAACATTACTTCAACTTTAGGATAAGTTACTTTATTACCCTTAAATGTAATAGTTTGACCAGGTTTTGAAATTAAATCACTCATTCTAGAAGCAGGAATTGCAATACCAACTTCATCTCCGCCACCTTGACTCATACCACCAACTGTAGTTTTTCCAGATGCCGCATCTCCACCACCTGCATAGTGCATAGAGAAACCAAAACCACCGCCTGGAAGTCCAATCTGTCCAACCATAGATGCTAATGTAATGATTGACCAGTCAACCTGCTCACCGTGATGAGCTCTTTGCATAGCCCAGTTACCAGCGATAAATGTTCTGTTTGAAACCATAGTATCAGCTAGTTCTTTAATATTTTTAGCTGGAATTTCTGTTAGTTCTTCTGCCCATTCAGGAGTTTTTTCTACACCATCTTCTTTACCTAAAAGATATGGTAAGAATTTATCAAATCCATGTGTATACTTTTCAATGAACTTGCTATCATATTTTTTAGATTTGTATAAATAGTTCATCATACCCATCATTAGGGCAACATCTGAACCCGGTCTAATTTTAATCCAGTCAGCATCAAACTCTTGTGCAGATTTTGTATAGATAGGATCAATTGAGATAAATTTAATACCTGCTTTTTTATACT
>JAIOSY010000092.1 GCA_021107375.1 Sulfurimonas sp. | reverse complement strand
TTGCTACATCTGAATTGTTATAAAAATCTTGACCCATTCCTACTGCTTGAGAACCTTGACCTGAAAATATCATCGCTATTTTTGACATATTTTTTTCCTTATAAATATTGCTTATTATCAGCTATTTTTTTTCTTAATGTATTTCTATTTAATCCCAATTTGTCTGATAATTTTAGCTGAGAATTAAATTTATTTAATCCAGCTTTAATTAATGGTACTTCATATAGATATAAAAAATTTCTATAATCACTATTTGAACCTAATTTATCCAATAAATAATTCTCTATTATATCCATCAATTCAACATCTTTTATATCTTGAAGTAAATAATTAACCATTACTTGTCTTTTTAAAGAATTTGAGTTTTGACTTAAATCAGGTGTGAAATTTTTTATATTAAATTCATTATCAACACAAAAAAGAGAAGAAGCTTCTTTAGAGAACAGTTCAATTAATGCCTCAACATCCTCTATTCTTTGTGACAATGGTGGTATATCAAATTTAACACTAAATAACTCATCTAAAATATCATTACTAATATAATTATTTGCTGTTGCAACTACTCTTATATTATGTACTTTTATTAAATCAATTATTGTATTTAAATTTGGAGAATTTTGTAAATTTATTATGATAATTTGAGTAACACTCTCTAAAGTAATCAATAATTCATCAAAATTAGAAGCATCCATAATAGGAGCATCTGGAAGTATATATTTTGCAAGACTCTTTTTTCCAACACCAGACTCACCCGTTATAAGAGCATTAACACCAAGTGTTTTTAAAAGAGTTGCTGTTTTAAATACCTCTTTAGAGGTATTTGATACAGCTATAAAACTAGTTGCATCCACAGCTAGTGCCACCACCAGTGCCACCACAACCATCATTTTCTTGTTGATTTTCAGCAGGGATACCAGTCATTACCTCTTCAGCAGAAGCATCTCTAACATTATTTACAGTAACACTAAACATTAAAGTTTTACCAGCTAAAGGATGATTAAAATCAATTATTACATTCTCTTCACCTATATCTTTAACAATAACTTGAACAGTTCCACCATCTTCACCTTGACCATAAAGTGTCATTCCAATTTCTAAATCAATTCCAGCAAACTGATCTTTAGGAACTTCTTGTTGTGCTTCTGAATTTAATTCACCATAAGCATCTTCAGGTTCTACTAAAACATTACCTTTTTCACCAATAGCCATATCTACGATTCCATTTTCTAAACCTGAAATAATTTGACCCTTACCAAACATAAATACTAATGGAGCTCCACCCACATTACTATCTACGACAGTGTCTCCATCTTTAACTTCATACTCTATTGATACGATTTGATTTGCTTCTATTGCCATTTTAATTAAGCCTTTATTTAATTTTTTTGAATTCTATCATAAATAATATAATACTTTAACAACCCTAAATACTAAAACTGTTATTTTATATATTCTTTAGCACTACTTGCTTGAGGTGAATCAGGATATTTAGCTATAACACCATTATAAAATGCGTTTGCATTCTTTTTATCTCCAGTCTTATCCATAGATATTGCTGTATTTAACATAAGCTCTGGCATATATGATGCCTTTGAGTAAAGAGCAGCACTTTTTTTATAAAAAGAGATTGCATCTGCATAGTTTTTTCTCTTAAATTTCATCTGTCCAATCATAAAGTGTGCATTTGCAGGTTTATAATTTTTAAGTATTAAATGACTGTAGTATTCAATACCTTTCGTATAATACTTTTTGTTGTAAAAAGCTTTGGCTTTATTTGCAACATCAGAATTTGACATTTTATCCAAGCTTGATACTTTAGTTTTTGCAGCACTTTTTAGTTCTTTTGCAACTAAAGATTTAAATTTATTAACATCATTAACCAACTCATTAAATTCATCTTTAGTAACATATGATTTATTTATTGTATCTATTATTTCACTAAGTTCTTGAATAACTAAACTATTTTTTTCTATAGATTCAAAGTTTTTTGCTGTTATTTCACTTAATCTTTTTTCATATTCATCAGAACTTTCTAACTCCTGAGAATTTTTATTTTTTAAATCAATTAATGATATTTTATTTTTTTGAGCTTTTCTACTTAAACTTTCGACAATACTTTGCAATCCATCAATTCTTTCTCTTAAAGAGTCAACCTTATTTGCCTGATTGTTACTTTTAACAACTATTTGCTTAAGATTTTTTTTATTTTGAAGAACAGTTTTTTCACCAGATGTAAGTCCGTATGGAGTAGGATTGTCTAAGTTACCAGCCCCAAAAGCAGATGGTTCTAGAGCAAATAAGCTTATAGAACTAATAGCTACAAAAGTTGTAGCTAATATTAGTTTTTTCATAAATTATGGAAGAAGTTTAAAATCTACACGACGGTTTTTAGACCAACAATCTCGAGTTTTAGCCGTACATGTTGGATTACTTTCACCATAACTAACCATTGTTATTTTAGAAGAGTCTGCACCTTCTGCTACTAAAGCTTTTTTAACTGCATCAGCTCTTTTAAGACCAAGTGCAAAGTTATACTCATCACTTCCCCACTCATCACAGTTCCCTTCAAGTTTTAATGAATAACTACTAGCATTTGCTTTTATAATAGCTGCATCTGCAGATACATTGTTTTTCATTTGAGAACTTATATTAAACTTATCAAATGCAAAATAAATTGATGTTAATTTACTTTCTAAATCAGAAATACTTTCACTACCTGAACTAATCATTCCACTATCAGATGCTACTGTTTCAGTTTTAACAGCTTCAACTTCTTGAGTAGTAGTAGCACTACTACTAACACTTGATGTATCATCAACCTTTGGACTTTTATCACTACATCCACTAAAAACTAAAAGTGCTGTTACAACACTCGAAAGTAAAATACTTTTCATATTTGATTTCCTATGACTTTAAAATTGCAATAATTATACCAAATAAATATTAATAACAGATAATTACCAATCCATAGATTGAACTTTTCCATATTTAAGAGGGAAAAGGTAATTTTTATTATGATTTAATCTGATAATACCTATAGAACTTTGAGCTTTATAATTTTTTATAAATAAAATAGCATTCCCATCTTTTGAAAATCTAGGAAATTCATTTACACCACTAGCAGTAAGCCTTCTGATAAAATCTGTTTTAGTTGATATAAGATGTAAATTAAATGTATTTTTAGAAAATGCATTTGAGCTCTCTCTAGCTTTATATACTATATATTCATTATGGGCAGTACAAGCTGCATTACTTTTTCCATAATACACCATCTGTTCAACATCATTGCTAGCAAGTTCTTTTGAAAATACATTAGGATAACCTAATCTATTTGAGATAAAAACTATATTTTTATCATCTATAAATTGTCCATTTACATCTATACCACCATATTTTGTAACTCTAGAGCGTTTTTTACTTTTAACATCATAAAGATAAATATCAGGCTGTCCCTTAGGTGCCATAGTAAGTAATAATTTATTTCCATCGTCACTTACATCAGAACATATCATCATACCATCAGATGAGATAATAGATTTTGTTTTACCTGTTTTAATATCCACTTTCTTCAAAGTTGGTTTATCCCCATCAAATGAAGTATAATAAAATTTATTTTGTGCTTTATTAGCCCATTTAGGAAAAACATTAAAACCACCACTCACAACAACAAACTGATAAGATAAAGTATAGTCAGCAATAACTAATTCACTTTTTTTAGGTGCAACAACTCTTGAAAATATAACTTTTCTCTTCATCCATTCTACAGATGGTTCACCCATAAATTCATTTATATCATAAGCCATGGCATGTGAGATAAACATATAAAAATCTTTTTTCTTTATTCTATAATTTTTATTCATTACCTCTTGTGATTCTTTTATAAGTTTCATTCTTGCATTAAAATATCCACTATCATCTTCAAATACCTGATATCTTAGAACATATTTCATATCTTTATTTTCAACGACAACATCATTTGCATCATAATCAATTTTACGATAATGTCTATCTACATTAAAAATAGATATAACATTTAAATCTGCAATAAAAGATTTAAAAAATTTTAACTTAAAAGTATCGTCATAACTAGTAGATGATTCTTCAACTGCTAAAGATGGTAAAGACTCAACTTTTTTTATCACTTCTATTGTTGCATCATTAGCAAACGAAAGTGAAATAATAAATAATAATGTAAATAATGCTTTCAATTTTTTTCCTTAATTTTTATCAGATGTTATATTAACAATCGTGCTAAAAGATTGATTTTGTGGATTTGATGGAAATAAAACTCCAAGCAATCTCGATTTAATCTTATCACATTCCTGATTTAAAGCTTGATTTGAAGAGTAAGTTAATATCCTAAAATCCAAGACCTTCCCAATTGCATTTAACTCAATCACAGCTTTTACAGTATGACCCTGTGAATTATTTGGTGGATGAAAGTGCTTGTAAACAATTGCTTGAATTTTAGCTAAATATTCATTAACTTCATCACCGCTTGAACTCTTTTTATTTTTATTTGAAATTATATTAGCTTCATTTTTAGTAGTGGTTTTTGAAGCTTGATTTACATTATTTTCTTTTTTTATTTTAATTTTTTTTCTAATTAACTCTAATCTTTTATTATCTTGTTTTATTTTTTTCTTAGTTATTTTAATATCTTTAGTCCAAACATCACTAAAAAGATCCCCTACATCTACATCCTTGGATTCAACTATACTTTGTGATTCTTCTACAGGTATAAATATCTCTTTTTTAAGTTCCTTTGTTGGGGTAGTAACCATATCCAATGATATTGAAATATAATTATCCTTTGTTAAGGCATAAGTATCTATTTTTGAAGAGGAGAACATCATAATAAAAAAAAGTGATAAAAAGAGTATAAATAATGAAAATGATATTAAACCACTTAGAATAAAATAGGAATTTTCTTTAGCCATTTGTTGCTAATGAAACATCACTAAAACCAGCCTGTTTAACAGCTGCTAAAACTGACATTACAACACCATAATCCAAAGTTTTATCTGCACTTATTAAGACAGTTGCTTTTAAATCAAGTTTTTTAGCATAAAGAGAAAAGTTATCCATAAACGAATTTAACTGGTAATTATCTTTATTTATTTTAATATTTTTTTCTCTATCAATACTGATATGAACTGGTGGAATCTCTGAGAGTTGCTTAGAGATAGAACCTTGAGGAAGTTTAATATTT
>JAIOSY010000315.1 GCA_021107375.1 Sulfurimonas sp. | reverse complement strand
TTTTATAGCTTCAATGGATGATTTTGCAGTTATAAATGAAATCTATGAAGAGGCTTTTGGTTCTCATAAACCAGCTCGTGCAACAGTTGCCGTGAAAACTTTACCTAAAAATGCACTTGTTGAGATAGATGCAGTAGCCTTAGTTAAATAAGTTTTAATTTCCTCATTACACCTCTTTAGAGGTGTAACTCCTCAATAATATTTTCTTTTATAATTTGTTAAGCAATAAAAATCTATAATGCCATTTTAAATGACTGACCGTCAGTCGGTCATTTTATTTTGAAGGAAGATTATGGCAATTATTGTAGATAAAATACAAAAAAGAAAAGATATTGCATTAGCGTGTAAGGATATTATTTTTCTTCATGGTTTAAAAGATTTAACTATCTCTAAAATAGCGAAAGCTGCTGGTGTTGGTAAGGGTACGATGTATGATTATTTTAAAAATAAAGAAGATATTGTTTTTGAAATAGTAAATATTTTAATTCAAGAGAGAAATATTATTGTAGAGAAGCAAATATCTGAACTCTCTTTAACTAAAGATAAAATCAAATTATTTTCAAGATTTTTTTATTGTGATGAAGATTTAGAATTAAGAGGGCTTTATAGAGAGTTTATTTCTATCTCTTTGAGTTCTCCTGATGAAGAGATGATAGCCTTTCAAACTAAATGTTTTGAAGGCTATTATAGTTGGTTTGAAAAAATCATTCAAGATGGAATTGACAATGGCGAAATAATAGAATCCTCAAAGCAATTAACTAGAGGTTTATTTGTTGTATCTGAGGGTATGTTTATTGTTAGTACGGCAACCAATTCTATTGATAGTCTTGAAGATGAATTAAATAATTATGTAGATGCGATTTTTGAACTTATCGAGGTAAAAAAATGATAAAACTTATAATTTTAATTATCCCTATTTTTATTTATGGGGAGAGCTTAAAGTCATTGCTTGATTTTGCAGGTAAAAATAGTGAATTAGTGGTATCTAAAACTTTACTGCAAAAAGCAAAAAGTATTGAAGTAGAATCTTACGAAAGTGCTTATTATCCAACTATAGATGTAGGTGCTTTTTATCAAACTTTAAATGAAAAAACTCTTATGCAATCTGGCGATATTTATAGTGGATTTGCCAAAATATCTTTTGATATATATGATGGTGGAAAAAAATCAGCACTTTTATCTCAGAGTAAGAATGAGTACAAAGCAAGTAATTTTGATACAGAGTCAATGAAAAAAAGTTTAAGTTTGCAAATAGTTCAAGATTTTTTTAATATAAAAAGTTTACAAGCATCTTTATCTGCAAGAATTGAAGCAGGTAAATCACTTAGGGAACAATTAAGTAGAACAAAACGATTTGTTCTAGCAAAAGTTGCAACAAAAGATGATGTAGATAGATTACAAGCTGCATATGATACAAATATATATGAGATGCAAGATATAAGACTGCAAACTTTATCTTTAAAAAAATCATTAGAGTTAAAAGTTGGTAAAAATATAGAAACTTTTGATGATTCTATTTTTAAAGAGTTTAGTAAATATGATTTAGAATTAATTGATAGTGTAAAATCATTAATGGCTCAAAAAGATGCTTTAGTTAATGGAGCAAACTCCATAGATAGTAGCTATTATCCACAGGTAAAAATTGAAGATACTTTTAGTGTTTATGCTTATGATAGAGTAGATACTCTTCATCCTGAGGGTTTAGATAATCAAAATAAGTTGATGTTATCTTTAAATTTAAGAGTTTTTGATAAAGGGACTATTGCTAAAAATAAACAGGCATATATTGTTAATTCTCAAGCTTTAAATACTCAAGTGGCTTATAAAAAAAGAGAACAAGAGATGCAATACGATTTAGCTATTTTTACAATTAAAACAAGCAATATAAAAATTATTAGTGCTAAAAGTGCTTTAATCTCAGCAACTAGTGCTTTTGAAACAATAAGTAAAAAATATGATGCTGGTATTGTTGATAATGTTGTTTATCTTGATGCACTTAGTTCTAAAACCAGTGCAAAAGCATTATATGAAACATCATTAAATGATTTAGAGATTGCTTATGCAACTTATTATTATTACGCAGGAAAAAATATAGAGGAGTTTTTACAATGAGAAGAATAATTTTAGGATTAATGGTTTTAGTTTTTAATTTGAGTGCAACAGAGATATATGCAACTTTTAATATTGAGGCTAATCAGAGTGCAAATTTGTCTTTTTATGCAGGTGGAATTGTTGAAAAAATATATGTAGATGTATCAAGTGTTGTAAAAAAAGGGGATAAATTAGTTGAGTTACAAAATGATGATTTTAAAGCATCTCTAAAAATAGCTAAGGCATCTCTTGAAAATACGAAAGTAACTTTGAAATTTGCTAAAAAAGATTACGATAGACAATTATTAATAAAAGATTTAATTGACGAAGCAAAATTTGATAATTATTTATTAGTTTATGAAAAAGCTAAAGTTGCAGTTACCTCTGCAAAAGCAAATTTGGCTTATCAGCAATCACTTCTGGACAAAACTTCAATTTATGCCCCTTTTGATGGTGTTATTTTTGAAAAATCTGTTGAAGTTGGTGATGTTGTAAGTTCTATGATGCTTACAACAGTATTTAAAATTCAAAGTCAAAAAAAGAAAAAATTAGTTTTAGAGTTTGATCAAAAATATTGGCAGAGTGTAAAAGTTGGAGATAGTGTAAAATATATTGTAAATGGAGATAAAAATAGTTATGAGGGTGAAATTTCAAAAGTATATCCACATGCCAACTTAGATAATAGAAAAATAAAAGCCGAAGTGGAAGTAAATCAGTTTGTAGTTGGACTTTTTGGTGATGGGTATATAACAGTACCTGATAAAAAGTAGTAAAGTATGTATAAGTTTGCTATAAAAAAACCAATCACAACTTTAATGTATGTACTTACATTAGTTGTATTTGGTTTTATGAGTTACAAATCTATGCCATCGGCACTTTATCCTAATGTTGATTTTCCTATTGTAACTATCAAAACAGTTTATCCTGGTGCTGAAGCTAATACAATGGAGTCTCAGGTAACAGATAAGATTGAAGAAGCAGTATCCTCAATTGGTGGGATAGACTCTATCACATCAACAAGTAGTGAGGGTATGAGTGTTGTAATGGTGACATTCTTTTTAGAGAGAGAGATTAGTGAAGCTACAAATGATGTAAGGGATAAAGTTTCAGCTGTAATTCTTCCAAATGATGCAAAAACTCCACTTGTAAGTAAGCTTGATATTGGTGGTGCTTCTATTATAAATGTTTTTTTAACAGCTAAGAATGACACACTTCAAAATTTAATGTTGTTTGCAGATGAAAAAGCAAAACCAAAACTTCAAAAGATAAATGGAGTTGGTGGTGTAAATATAATTGGTTATAAAGATAGAGAGATAAAAATATTTCCAGATCCAAGACTTTTAAATAAGTTTGGGATAACAATTGTTGAACTAAATGAGATAATAAAAAATGAAAATATAAAAATAGGTGGTGGTAAATTAATAGCTAAAACACAAGAGTTTATACTCAAAACAAAATCAGATGCTCTAAGTATAAAAGAGTTGGAAAATATAAAAATAAGAGATAATATAAAATTAAAAGATATTGCACAGGTAAAAGATACTTTAAGTGATGCAAAGAGTTATGCTTCATATAATGGAGTTGAGGGTGTAATGTTGGAGGTTCAAAAAATTTCAGGTACAAATACTATAGAGATAGTAGAACTTGTAAAAAAAGTGGTTCCACAGCTTCAAGCACTTGCTCAAGATAAGTATGAGGTAAAGATTTTAAATGATACTTCCCCTTTTATTATTAACTCATTAAAAGATGTTGAGTTTGATTTAGTTTATGGTGCTATTTTAGCTGCTATTATTGTTTTTGTTTTTTTAAGAAATATGACTATAACTTTAGTCTCTGCTTTATCAATTCCAACCTCTATTATGGGTACTTTTGCTCTTATGGATTATATGGGTTTTGATTTAAACAAGATGACTTTAATTGGACTTACTTTGGCTATTGGTATTATTATTGATGATGCTATTGTTGTGATTGAAAATATATACAAGAAGATGGAAGAGGGGATGGATAAACTCCAAGCAGCAGTTGAAGGGACAAAAGAGATGGCTTTTACCATCTTAGCAATCTCAGCTATGCTTTTGGCTGTTTTTATTCCAGTTTCAATGATGAGTGGAATAGTTGGAAAGTTCTTTGAATCATTTGCTATGACTGTATCATTTGCAATTATTATCTCTTATACAATTGCTCTTAGTTTTATCCCAAGTTTAAGTGCAAGAGTTTTAAATAAGAGTGAGAGTAAGTTCTATGATTTAACAGAATTTATATTTGTATCAATAGAAAAAGTTTATGAGAAAATTTTAAAGCTTGTTCTTAGATTTAAAGTTATAACTTTAATATCAGTGCTTATAATTTTCTTCTTTTCTCTTAGTCTGTTTCCTAAGATTGGGATGGATTTTATACCAAAAGAGGATAAGTCAGAGTTTGAGATAAAAATAAAGGCAGATTCTTCAATCTCTTTAGATGAGATGATTAGGCAATCTAAAGCAGTTGAAAAAGTAGTTCGTGCAGATGTAAATGTAGTATATACAACTTTAAGTATTGGCTATAACACAGCACAGGAAAAACATAAGGCACTTCTTTATGTAAAACTAATAGAAAAAGATGAAAGAAAATTAAACCAAGAAGAACTTATTCAAAATTTTAGAGATAAGTTAAAGCCTTTTCAAGAAAATATGTTTATAACTGCTGCAGGTATTCCAAACATAAAAGGTACTGGTGTTTCTGTTCCTTATCAGATAGTTTTAAAATCTGATTCATTTGAAGATTTAGAGATGGCTAAAAATAATTTAATTCATTACATGTCAAAAAAAGATGGTTTTGTTGATATAGATACAAATCTTGATGATATGAAACCTCAAATAGATATAAATATACTTAGAGAAAATGCAAATAAATATGGAATAAGTGCTTCAAAAATTGCAGGAGCAATATCTATTGCATTTTCAAGTGATATGGAGATCTCTTATTTTGAAGAATATGGTAAACAATATAATATTACACTAAGATTTAATGATAAAAATAGAATATCAATAGCAGATATTAAGAAGATTCAACTTCGTGCAAATAATGGAGAGATGATTTATCTTGATGGATTGGTTACCTTGACACCAAGTAAAGCTATGGCATCTATAAATCACTTTGATAGACAAAGACAGATAACAATCTTTTCTGACTTGTTTGGACTTGATTTGGGTGGTGCTGTTGCTTATACGAGAGAAAATATTGATAAGTTATTACCTGAGGGAGTGACATATAGATTTACAGGATTTGCAGAGGAGATGGAAAAAACAGCAAATGCTTTTGGTGTTGCTATAGGTTTATCTGTTATTTTAATGTTCATAATTTTAGCTATTTTATATGAATCCTTAATTCAGCCAATAATTATAATGGTGGCATTACCTTTAAGTATTATAGGTGTAATGCTATCTCTGTATTTAGCTAATTTACAATTTAGTTTATTTGTAATGATTGGCTTTATGTTATTAATGGGAATGGTTGGGAAAAATGCCGTACTTTTAGTAGATTTTGCAAATAATGCAATGGATAAAGGTAAAAAAGTAGATGAAGCACTTATAGAAGCAGGTGAGAAAAGACTTAGACCAATTTTAATGACAACTATCGCTATGGTATTTGCTATGTTGCCTTTAGCGATTGGTGATGGTTTGGGAAGTGAAACAAAGGCACCTATGTCTATAGCAATTATAGGTGGACTTTTGAGTTCTATGGTTTTAACACTATTAGTTGTTCCTGTTATTTATAAATTGATAAGTCCTATAGATAGATGGCTTAGAAAGTATTATGAAGTAAAGAAAATATAATAAATATATAATTAAACAAAACTTAAAGCTTAGTTCGGTATAATTGCGAACTTTTTTAGTAGAATTATAAGGAAATATATATGTACGCAATTATCAAAAACGGTGGTAAGCAGTATAAAGTTCAAGAAGGTGATATCCTTTTATTAGACAAAATGTCTCTTGAGCCAAAAGCTTCTATCGAAATTACGGAAGTTCTAGCAGTAAATGCTGGTGAACTTAAAATGGGAACACCTTTTGTAGAAGGTGCTAAAGTAACTGCTGAAGTTATCAACGAAGGTCGTGATAGAAAAGTTGTTATTTTCAAAAAGCGTCGTCGTAAAGACAGTAAAGTTAAAAGAGGTTTCAGAAGAGACTTCACTCGTGTTCGTATCACGAGTATAGCTGCATAAGGAGCATTAGATGGCACATAAGAAAGGACAGGGTAGTACACAGAATAATCGTGACTCGGCTGGTAGAAGACTTGGTGTAAAGAAATATGGTGGAGAAGCTGTTATCGCTGGTAACATCATCATTCGTCAAAGAGGAACTGAAGTTCATCCAGGTAATAATGTTGGAATGGGAAAAGACCACACAATTTTTGCACTTGTTAAAGGTACAGTTTCGTTAGAGAGAAAAGACAAAAAGCGTCAACAAGTATCAGTAATACCTGCTGCATAAATAACATAATTCTATCGCAAAATATTGAGCTAAGCCCAATATTTTGGCAGGGACATTTCTGTCCCTACAACCCCCTAAAGCTATAAAAACAAGTTTTTAAGAGTATAAAACACAATTTAATAAAGATTTTCAAACATAAAAAGGACTAACAATGTTTACAGACAGTGTCGAATTAACAGTTTCATCAGGAAAAGGTGGACAAGGGTGTGTAGCATTTCGTCGTGAGAAATTTGTACTAAATGGTGGACCAAATGGTGGTGATGGTGGAAAAGGTGGTGACATCTGGTTTAAGTGTGATAACAACACTCACACTCTATCTCATTTTCAAAGAAGAATGCATATAAAAGCAGATGGTGGTGCTCAGGGTGAAGGCTCAAATTGTACTGGAAAGTCAGGGGCTAAAAAAATTATTATTGTTCCACCTGGGACACAAATTATTGATAGTGATAATGGTGAGATTCTTTTTGATATGTTAACTCATGGGCAAGAGGCTAAATTTATCACGGGTGGAAAAGGTGGACTTGGAAATACTCACTTTAAATCTTCAACAAACCAAAGACCAACATATGCACAACCTGGTGAAAAGGGTGAAACTCGCTCAATAAAACTAGATTTAAAACTAATCGCTGATGTTGGTTTAGTTGGATTTCCAAATGTTGGAAAATCAACTTTAATCTCAACAGTTTCAAATGCTCGTCCAGAGATTGCAAACTATGAGTTTACAACACTTACTCCAAAACTTGGACAAGTAAATATTGGTGAATTTGAATCATTTGTTATGGCTGATATTCCTGGAATTATTGGTGGAGCTCATGAGGGTAAAGGTCTTGGAATTCAGTTTTTAAGACATATCGAGAGAACAAAGACTCTTTTATATATGGTAGATTTAGCTTCATATAGAGAGTTAAAAGAGCAGATAGAAGTTCTTAAAGATGAGATAGCTTCTTTTTCTGAAAAATTAGGTGAGAGTAAATATGCTATCGCTCTAACTAGAGTAGATATTGTTCCACCAAATGAGATAAATGAACTTGTTTCTGGGTTTTTAGAATTACTTGGGCTTGAAGCATCAAAAACAAATGAGTTTAACTTTGATAATCAGATGCCATTTTTTGTACAAGACTCAGCAGATGAAACTTTAGGGTATGATAGAACTCAACCATATCTTGTTGCTCCAATATCATCAGCAACATCTAAAAATATAGAAGCATTAAAATATTCACTATTTAATCTAGTTCAATCAGATAGAATATAGTAATGAAGAGAGTTGTAGTTAAAGTTGGCTCAGCTGTTTTAACACAAGATGGTAAGATTGCATTAGAGAGAATGCAGGCTTTAGTTGATTTTTTAGCAGAGCTTAAAAAAACTCATGAAGTTATCTTGGTATCTTCAGGTGCAGTTGCTGGTGGATATACAAGAATAAAAATTGATAGAAGAGTTATTAAAAATAAACAAGCTTTAGCTGCTATTGGGCAACCTGTTCTTATGAATAAATATGCTAGAAAATTTTTAAAATATAATGTAGTTGTTGCCCAAGTTTTAGTAACTGCTGCAAATCTTAATAAACCTGATGATATTAAAAGAGTTAAAAATACGATAGATACACTTTTAGAAAATGGTGTTATCCCTATAGTAAATGAAAATGATGCGACTGCAACTGATGAACTTGAACTTGGTGATAATGACCAGCTATCAGCTTATATCGCTAAACATACAGATTCAGATACATTAGTTATTCTTTCAGATATTGATGCTTATTATGACCATGATCCAAGAACAAACCCACATGCCAAGGTGTTAAAAGGTGTAAATTCCATTCCACATGCTGAACTTGAAAAAGATGTAAATCCAAATAACGTTTTTGCAACAGGTGGAATAGTTACAAAACTTAAAGCTGCTGATTATCTATTGGCATGTGGGATTGATATGTTTTTAGCTAGTGGCTTTGATTTGAATGATGTTAAACGTTTTATGATTGATGGGCAACATAAAGGTGGAACACACTTTAAGGTAGTAAAATGAAAATAATCTTTATGGGAACGCCTGATTATGCAGAAGCTATTCTAAAAACTTTAATTGATACAAGTGGTATAGAAGTGGTAGCAGTTTATACTCAACCAGATAAACCAGTTGGTAGAAAAAAGCTTATGACGCCTCCTGTTGTAAAAACTTTGGCATGTGCGAATGAGATTGATGTTTATCAACCAACTAGACTTCGTGATGAAGATA